>SEGN01000239.1 GCA_004211245.1 Variovorax sp. | reverse complement strand
AGCGACGCCGAGCAGAAGCTCTACGACTTCGTGGTGCGGCGCTTCCTGTCGGTGTTCTTCCCGAGCGCCGAGTTCCAGGTGACCACGCGCATCAGCACGGTCGAGACCCACGGCAGGAAGTACCCGTTCCGCAGCGACGGCAAGGTGCTGGTCAAGCCGGGCTGGCTGGCCATCTACGGCAAGGAAGCCGTCAACGACGACGACGAGAAGGACGGCAAGAACCTGGTGCCGGTGAAGGCGGGCGAGGTCGTGAAGGCCGAAACCGTCGACACCAAGGGCCTGAAGACGCGCCCGCCCGCGCGCTACTCCGAAGCGACGCTGCTCGGCGCCATGGAAGGCGCGGGCAAGACGATCGACGACGACGAGCTGCGCGAAGCGATGCAGGAGAAGGGCCTCGGCACGCCAGCGACACGCGCCGCCACCATCGAAGGCCTGATCGCCGAGAAATACATGCTGCGCGAGGGCCGCGAGCTGATCCCGACCGCCAAGGCGTTCCAGCTCATGACGCTGCTGCGTGGCCTCGGCGTGGAAGAGCTCTCGAAGGCCGAACTCACCGGCGACTGGGAATACAAGCTCGCGCAGATGGAGAAGGGCCAGCTCAGCCGCGACACCTTCATGAAGGAAATCGCGGCGATGACCGAGCACATCGTCAAGAAGGCCAAGGAATACGACCGCGACACCGTGCCCGGCGACTACGCCACCCTGCAGACGCCCTGCCCCAACTGTGGCGGGGTGGTGAAGGAAAACTACCGCCGCTACACCTGCACCGGCAAACCGGGTGCGGAGCCGTGCGGCTTCTCGTTCGGCAAGTCGCCGGCCGGGCGCACCTTCGAGGTCGCCGAGGCGGAGTCGCTGCTGGCGAACAAGCACATCGGGCCGCTGGAGGGCTTCCGCTCCAAGGCGGGTTGGCCGTTCACCGCCGAGATCGTGATCAAGCACGACGAAGAGACGAACAACTGGAAGCTGGAGTTCGACTTCGGCGACGACAAGAACGCCGACACGGGCGAGATCGTCGACTTCAGCCAGCAGGACACCGTCGGGCCCTGCCCCATCTGCGGTGCACCGGTGTTCGAGCACGGCAGCAACTACGTTTGCGAGAAGGCCGTGCCGACCGTGGCCCAGCCGACGCCGAGCTGCACCTTCAAGACCGGCAAGATCATCCTGCAGCAGCCGGTCGAGCGCGAGCAGATTGAAAAGCTGCTCGCCACGGGGCAAAGAAGGTGGCTGCGCCGAAGGCGCCGCGCAAGCCGGGCGCCGGCCTGAAGCCGAGCGATGCGCTGGCCGCGGTGATCGGCGCCGAGCCGGTGGCCCGCACCGAGGTCATCAAGAAACTGTGGGACTACATCAAGGCCAACGGCCTGCAGGATGCGACCAACAAGCGCGCCATCAACGCCGACGCCAAGTTGAAGCCCGTGTTCGGCAAGGACCAGGTGACGATGTTCGAACTGGCCGGCATCGTGGGGAAGCACCTGAGCGCTTGAGGGCCAAAGACGGCGGGCCGGGGGTTGGAGGAGCCCGGTCTGCTGTCACGTCGACGTCTGAACGATCGAATCCGGCGAGGCGAAGGGGTTCGTGAGATCGCGTTGTGCCAGGCGTGCGGCACGGTGCGCCAACCGGTCACGTTTGGTGATGAGCCGACCGTCGGCGTACTTGCCGTAGTGCCACCAGTTCGCGGGCACCCCTGCAACCGCATGACGCTTCAGCCGGTGCAGATACCACACAAGCAACTCGAAAATGTCCGTGTTGCCCTCCGCATAGCGCTCCAGCATCAGCTCGCCGACATGCGTCACCTTTGTGAAATGAAAAAACTTGAGCGGATCGCCTCCCGCCGTGATCCTGCCGTCACGAATCCTGATGGGGCGCTGCCCGAGGTTCCAGCTCGCCACGTTGTAGCCTTTGTGACGCAGCACGGCAAGCTCCGGGAAAAACACCGGCGCATGGTTGCACCACTTCTGGTCTGTGAACAACCCGTTGGCGACATCGTCGAAGCAAAATTCAAGCAGCCTGTCGCGCCACCATCGGGCAAACGCCCTACCGGCGTCCGTATTGGCAACCGCGAAGAAGCCGAGGTTGTAAATGCCGTACTTGAGCGAACCGATCTCGTTGTCGATGACGGCCTGCCGTTTGGTTTCCGGACTCAACTGATGTGGAGTCAGAACGGCGCTGTGGTGCGCGAGCAAGTCAATCACCTCCGTCAAAGGCGCGAACAGCGCCGTATCCGGGTCAAGGTAGATCACGCGATCAATTCCCTGTTCCAGCATGTGACAGAGCATCTGACCTTTGACCGCCGTACACAGTTCGACGATATCGTGCTCAAAGGCCCAGGAGAGGCAGTCCGGAATTCCCAGATCCGTCATCCGCACGACGCGGTCGATTTGGTCGGCTCTCGGCTCGAACATGAAACCGGGCGGCTCCTCGTCGACCAGGCAGAGCCAGGTCTCCCAATCAGGATGGAATTCACGCACCGTCTCGAACAAGACGCGCGCTCGATCCAGGTAGTTGAACGATGCGCTGGTAAAACAAGCCACCTTCACGCCACCACCTCCTGCAACTTCCCGTTCGACAGCAGATCCGCGCATCCCATATTGGGAAGGAGGCCGCCCCGGTAAAGCGGCGCCCGATCGACGTTCCCCGGAAAAGCGTCGCCGCGCAAATATGCGAGCAGGCTCGCCTCATCATCGAATGCACGCGACGCCTTGGGCGCCAAACTTCTCGCAGCCGCCCATACATTGCCCTGGTCACGCCGAGCAAGCACGAAGGTACCGGCAGCAATTGCCTCATGCAGCGTGAAGTTGAAGGTTTCCGGCCACAGGCACCAGAAGATGGCCACGTCGACTTCGTTCTCGACCAACGCCGATACCATCGCATCCCGGTTTGCGAGAGTCACGCGTACATCGACGTGCCTGATGAAATCCAGCTCGGGTCCCGAAATGCTGCCGAATTGGAAGAACTCATAACGCGCGTCGCCGCGCAGCGCCTGGGCGAGCTCCTGAAAGACGAACCAGCCTTTATGAAAGACGCGTGCTCCGATGTGCGCGATGCGAAGGGGTCGCCCGCCCCTGGACGCGCGACGGCTCGCCTGCAAGGCCATATCGGCTGGCGGCAGAATGATCGTCTCGACGGGACGTACCGGCACTGACCGCCGCCAGAGTTCCGCCGCGGATTGGGACGGCGCGATCAATGAAGGCCGTACTTTCTCGACAAAGGCCTGGATACGCAGGGCGTGCGGGCCCCGTTCACCGCCATTGACGCAAATCCTGCAACCATCCGATGCCAATGGCGGTGCGTTGCAGAACACAATGTCGTTTCGCATCAACGTGTAGCTCGGGCACGCGGCGAAAAAGTCGTGAGCCCATAGAAGTGGCTTTCGCGACTCGGTATCTTCGATCAAGGTGGCCAGGACTTCCGGAGAGTGACCCATCAAGTGATGAATCACCCAGTGCGTCGGGCGCGAGTGCCCGGCAAAACCTCGAAGAAGCGGGCGCAACGCAGAAGCCTTGACGATGCCAAACTTCGTACCGTTGAGTCGCACGGAAACGCAGACTTCACCAGCTTGCGTCGCTTCCGCAAGTCCGGGACCCGGCTGTGCAGGCGATAAATGAAGGTAGTCGAACCCGCGCCGTTGCAATGCGGCGCACTCGTCGCTAACGACGTTTTGAACCCCACCCACGTTGACTGCGAAGTCATCGTGGCTTACTGAGATCACGAGTCCGTTCTGATTCCTGAAGGCCAACACGAGATCGTCTACACGAAGCGGCATTTGCCCGACTGCCACTGCAACGGTCCCATGCGCTTGTGCAATTCGTGCAGGTCGCGCTTCGGCAAGGTGTTGCCGTATCCAAGCCATAGCAGGGCGTGTTGGCCGGCCTTCGGCCCTGCCGCGGTAGACGTAATGCAACAGGGGGTTGATGCCGGCTTGCCGTACATCCTGATTGGCCTGCAGGTAGTAAGCAGTATCGAACGTTGCACTGGGGTGCCGCCCTTCACGCCACCCGTTCTCACAATAGTGTTGGAGTGGATCCAGGCCGGCCGCGCGTACGTCGGGGTAGCGGGTCATGTAGTACGAGCGGTCGAACGCATGCTCGATCGCTTTCGCGTCAACGGTATTCATGGTTTTTTCCTCCCCTTCTGGCACAGGCCTATCGACCGATCACAAGCCTGATCGATCGCTTCAGCAGCGGTATCCGCCCGGCTGCCAACGACAAGCGTCGCCCGATGCGCCAAGTCAGGCTGCCCTGAACGGATCGCAGGGCGCTGGACACTGCGAGATGTTCCTCTCGCAAAACGCGAAGCTCCTGGAGATGACGAGCCTGAAGCTCCATCGCCTGTGTGGCCGCCAAGGCCACCTGAACGCCGGCACGTTGGATTTCCTGCTGCTGCGTACCGATCTGGTCGACGGCACGCTTCAAGGAAATCCTGGCATCAAACAGAAGATCGGTCGTCGCGGCCAGCGTTTCCCGAAGCCGTTCGTTCTTGAAGTTTGCAAATTGCACTGCGTGTGCAGCCGATGATTCGGTCGCAATGGCCGCTTCGTCCGCCGCATTCGGTTCAAGGAAGGATTCCCACCGCTGGCCCAGCTGCAAGTGGCTCGCGATCGAAACCAGTTGAGATCGAGACAAATCGACCCAGTTATCGGGCGCCCACCGAGGCGTATGCCACAGGGCCGACTTCAGGTCGTCGAGAGTCAGTATTTCTCGCATCAAGCAACCGGCCTCTTCGAGTTGCCTCGCGAGTGGTTTTGGCGAAGCGCCCAACAGGAGCCCCGCTTCGCAGGCAAAGGGAAAGATCGGGACGGTCGTGGCGCAATGATTGCGCGGCTTGTGCGACGGCCACGCAAAGTAAGTGAGTGGACGGCCGGTGCGAAGCAGCAGTTCCGCCAACGCTCGCGAGCGCGGGTTTTCGTTGCACTCGACCCAGATCAAGCAATTGCGATCTGCCAGCAAGGTGGCGCAGCTCGCGAGAAGCGCGTGTTCCATGCCTTCGACGTCGAGCTTGACGAGATCAAACGTTACGCCGTCGACAAGTTGGGCAAGCGTGACCGTATTGCCGGTGGCCGCGACGCTCGTCGCGCCTACGGCATCGGGTGCGAAGGAAGTAGAGCCTGCATTGTTGGCTGCAGCCCATCCCTCATTTACCGGTGGCGCATGCGGGTCGACAACCAGAGCATCCAACACGTCATTCGGACACTTCAAAATTGCCGCTGCATTGGTCCGCAGCAATGGAGTGAGCGCCGGGTTTCCCTCCACCATGCAGCAGTAGGCAACATCGGCAGCCAGTGCCAACCCCATGCTGAAAGTCCCAATGAAAGCCCCGATATCCAGGGTGCGCGCGGAGCGGGGCAAGTACTGCGCGAGAAACTCCGCTTCGAGATAAGCCCATTCGCCGTAGTGGGCGATGAACTTCCCGATCAGATCGTCCGCGTCATCAGGAACAGCAATGCGGGCCGGCGTCAGCGCCGCAACAACGCCTGCCGCAGCAGCCGCGCCGCGCGATCCCGGATCTGCCCGGGCATGCGGTGGCGCCAGCGTTGCGGCTGTCGCTTTGCCGCGGCGCAGGCGGTGAGGAAGTCGTGGAGGATCGGCGTGTCGTCGACCGTCGTGATCTCGCTGCCCGACTTGTGGAATTCCGGGTGCCATTGCGTGGCGGCGATGTAGCCCTGGCCGCCACGGCCCTCGCGGCCGATACGGCGAATCGCCTCGGGCACCCGGTCCGGATAACTCCAGGCCTCGACCTCGAAGCCGGGTGCCAGCTCCTTGATGCCCTGGTGATGGATGCTGTTGACGCGCGTGTGCGTCACGCCGGGGTACATCTGCGAAAGACGCGTGCCCTCGACCAGCACCAGGTCGTGGTAGTTCTTGTCATAGCTCACCGGGTCGCGGTGCGTGAGCGCATTGGCGTGCTGCGTTTCGATGTCCTGGTACAGCGTGCCGCCGAAGGCCACGTTGATCAGCTGCAGGCCCCTGCAGACGCCGAAGATCGGCTTGCCGACCTGTTCGAAGGCTTCGACCAGCGCCAGGTCGTAGAGGTCGCGGATGCGGTCGCCGACCCAGGCGTCCTTCAGCGGCGTCTCGCCGTAGCTGCCGGGCCAGACGTCGGCGCCGCCGTGCATCACCACGCCGTCGAGCCATTCTGCGTAGTGCGACAGCTTGGTGTCGCCGCGCGCCGTCTCGCCGGTCGGGCAGGGCACCATGACCACCATCGCGCCGGCCGACATGAGCCAGTGCGCGATCGACTGCTCCACATACTGAAGCGTCTTGTTGGTGAACAGGGAGCGCGTCGGGTCGGCGTGCTGGAAACAGGCGGAGAGACCGATCTTGAGGCGGCCGGCGACGTTCTGGGGCATGACAGTATGACGAGGCTGGACAACAGGAGTTCATTGTGCCGAGCCCGCAGCGGTGCCCGGGTCGGACGACTTCCCCGATCTCAGATGCCCTCGGGCTTGCGCAACGTCTGCATGCGATCGACCGCGCGGAAACGTATCTTGCGCACCGCCTCGCCCTGGCGCACCGTGAGTTCGATCTCGTCGTCGGGCTCGGCGTGCATCCAGAGCTGCTTGTAGAGCGCTTCGGGCGTGGCGACACGGGTGCCGTCGATTTCGAGCACCACGTCGCCGGGCCGCAGGCCAGCCGCCTCGGCCGGGCTGTCGCGGGTCACGCGCAGCACCTGCAGCTGCCCGTCCAGCGCGCCCGACGACAGGCCGATCCACGGGCGCCGGCTCGCGCGCGTGCTGCCGGTGGCCTCCAGTTCGGCGAGCACGGGGCGCAGCAGGTCGACCGGCACGAACATGTTGCCGGGCAGGCTGCGCGGGCCCTTGCCCGCGGCGTCGGTGGTGAACAGGCTGCCGATGCCGAGCAAGTCGCCCTGCAGGCTGAAGAGCGGTGCGCCACTGTGGTTGGGCGCCGGCGGGCTGGTGAAGAAGGCTGCTTCGAGGTGGTATTCCCAGTTGCCCGAGAACGCGCGCTTGCTCACGAGCTGCGTCATGCCGATGCCGCCGTCGCGGCCGCCGACGCCGACCAGCATCCTGTCGCCGGTCGACGGTGCCGCGGTGCCTGTCAGCGCGACGGCCTGCACGCCGCGCAGCGGCACCAGCGGGCGGATCAGGCCGAAGCCGGTTGCCAGGTCGTAGGCGACGGCGCGGGCCGGCACGCTGCGACCATCCTGCGTGCGGACTTCGATGGATTGCGCCTCCAGCAGCAGGTAGCCGATGGTCAGGATCAGGCCGTCGTCGCCGATCACCACCCCCGAGCCGCTGCGTGTGCGCCCCAGACTTTCGGCCGAGCTCGCGCCGGTGACCGCTTGGACCTGCAGCCCGACCAGCGCAGCATTCATGCGCTGCAGGGTCTCGACCTGCGCCGTGGCGGAAGGGGCGGAAGTGGATGGGCTGGCCGCAGGCGCACCGCCCGAAAAGGCGGCCGCGAGCGCGAGCGCCAGAAGGGGTCGGCAGCAGGACACGAGACTTCGCGACATGGCCTTGCTCCTTGAAGCAGTGATGCAACGGATGGTGCGGCATGGCACGGGATTGCACAAGTAAAAGCAACACTCATGCCATCGGCGCTATAATCGAGGGTTCGCTGACACGACGAAGCACATTTCGTCATAGCGCCGGCCGGCCCGGTTCCCGGGCCCTGATCTCACCCCAAAGCCGGCTTTCACAGTGCGTTGGAGCGCCAAATCGGGCGCCCATGATTGCCACCACTGCCTTCTGTCTTGTAAAGCGAACCACGCGCCTGCGTGCCGACGTTCGTCAGCCGTTTCGCGCCCGTTTTCAAACACTTTCAGGGGAAGCCGCGCCGGTCGCGGCCCCCGGGCAATTGCATTCATTCATGGACATCCTTCAACACAGCATCGCAGTGGGCAAGTACCTCGTATCGCCCCTCATCCGACACACCGACAACGGCGACTTCGCCGCCTCCGTGTCCATCCGCTCAGGCCGCGGCAGCGGCACGCACGACCGCGTGATGCGGTTCACGCCGCGCTTCGCGAGCCATGCGCAGGCGCTGCGCTATGCCACCGAACAAGGCCTCGGCTGGGTGCGCGAACGCACCGCGCCGTGCGTTGTAGCGGCGTGACACCGCCCAAGCGCTTTTCCGCCCGATTCACGATAATCACGCAGAGGTAAATCATTCATGGCCAAGGAAGAACTCATCGAAATGAACGGCGCAGTCACGGAAGTGCTGCCCGATTCGCGTTACCGCGTCACGCTCGACAACGGGCACCAGCTCATCGCGTACAGCGGCGGCAAGATGCGCAAGCACCACATCCGCATCCTGGCGGGTGACAAGGTGTCGCTCGAGCTCTCGCCGTACGACCTGACCAAGGGCCGCATCACGTTCCGCCACCTGAACGGTCGCGGCCCGATGCCGCCGTCGAACCCCGGCGCACCGCGGCGCTGACGCGACCGGCCGGCGGCGCGTACGCCGGCATGGGCCCCACCAGGCCTCCGCGCTCCCGTTGCGACGGGCGCTGGAGGCCTTTGCTTTTCCCGAATCCACAACAAGAACAGAGACAAAAGGACGCCATGACGTCTTCCTCGCGCGACGACATCAAGACCGCCTGGCTGATGCTGCTGGCATTGACCACGGCATTCGCGCTGAGCCAGTCCTATCGCACGGTGGGCGCCATCATGGCGCCGCCGTTGCAGGCCGATTTCGGCCTCTCGGCGCAGGCGCTCGGGCTGTTTGCAGGAGCCTTCCATTTCGCATTCGGCGCACTGCAGCTTTTCATGGGCATCGGCATCGATCTGTACGGCGTCCGGCGCACCGTGCTGTTCGCGTTTCCGCTGGCCATTGCCGGTGCCGTGTTGTCGGCGCTGTCGACCAGCTTTGCGGCGCTGCTGGTCGGCCAGGTGTTGATCGGCATCGGCTGCGCACCGGCGTTCCTGGTCTGCACGGTGTTCATCGCGCGGCGCTTCCCGGCGGATCGTTTTGCGTCGGTGTCGGGCCTCACGCTCGGCATCGGCTCGGTCGGCATGCTGCTGACCGGCACGCCACTGGCCTGGCTGGTGGAAGCCGGGTCCTGGCGCAATGGTTTCTGGGCGCTGGCGATCTGCTCGCTGATGGCCTGGGCATTGATCTTCTGGCGCGTGCGCGAGCCGGCATCCACCGTGCCGCAGGCCAGGTTGCCGGTCTGGGCCGCGCTGCGCAGCTACGGCGCGCTGTTCGGCCTGCCGCACACGCTCGGCATCGTCGCGCTGGCCTGCGTCACCTATGCCGCCTTCATCACGTTGCGCGGGCTCTGGCTCGGGCCGCTCCTGATCGAGCGGCACGGGTTCTCGCTGGTGCAGAGCGGCAACGTGGCGGTGATCGTCTCGGTGGTCGGCATGTTCGGGCCGCCGCTGTTCGGCCGCATCGACCCGGGGCCGGCCACGCGCCGGCGCTGGATCGTCGGGTTCACGCTGTTCGTGGCCGTGCTGTTCGGTGTGATGGCGGTGACGCGGGCGGCGTGGCTGGACGTGGCGGCGGCCATCGCGGTCGGCCTCGCGTCCGGCTACATCGTGCTCCAGTACGCCGACGTGAAGGCCGCTTACCCGGCCAGCATGACCGGCCGCGCCATGGCGCTTTTCACCATGGCGATGTTCCTCGGCGTGGCAGTCATGCAGTGGTTCACCGGCGTGGTGGCCTCGGCCGCGACGGCGCACGGCGTCAACCCGTTCAGCGCCGTGCTGGCGGCGATCGCTGCACTGTTGCTGCTGGGCGCGACGGCTTTCGCCGCCTTGCCGGCGCCGCGCCCGACAATCGGGGCATGACCACGCTCCCCACCGACAACGACTTCGGCACCCTGCCGCTCACCCCGCAAGCGCTGGCCAACCTCACGCAGCTCGGCTACACGCGCATGACGCCGATCCAGGCGGCCGCGCTGCCGCTGGCCCTGCTCGGCAAGGACCTGATCGCGCAGGCCAAGACCGGCAGCGGCAAGACGGCCGCCTTCACGCTGGCGCTCTTGGCCAACCTCAACGCCCGCCGCTTCGCGGTGCAGGCCATGGTGCTGTGCCCCACGCGCGAACTGGCCGACCAGGTGACGACCGAGATCCGCCGGCTCGCGCGCGCCGAGGAGAACGTCAAGGTGGTCACGCTCTGCGGCGGCGTCGCGCTGCGCGGCCAGACCGCCAGCCTGGCGCACGGCGCGCACATCGTGGTCGGCACGCCCGGCCGCATCATGGACCACCTCGAGCGCGGCCACCTGCAGCTGGAGGCGCTGAACACGCTGGTGCTCGACGAGGCCGATCGCATGCTCGACATGGGTTTTTTCGACGACATCGCCAAGGTCGCGCGCCAATGCCCGCCCGAGCGGCAGACGCTGCTGTTCTCGGCCACCTATCCGGAAGGCATCGC
>SEGN01000238.1 GCA_004211245.1 Variovorax sp. | reverse complement strand
CGAAAAAGGACGGAATTTGTTATGAATCTGCACCAATTCAAGTTCGTGCAGGAGGCGGTGCGCCGCAACCTGAATCTGACGGAGGCGGCCAAGGCGCTTCATACCTCGCAGCCCGGCGTGTCCAAGGCCATCATCGAACTCGAGGAAGAGCTCGGTGTCGAGATCTTCGCGCGTCATGGCAAACGCCTGAAGCGCGTGACCGAGCCGGGCCAGCACGTCATCGCCAGCATCGAATTGATCATGCGCGAGGTGGGAAACCTCAAGCGCATCGGCGAACAGTTCAGCGCGCAGGACAGCGGCACGCTGTCGATTGCGACCACCCATACGCAAGCCCGGTATGTGCTGCCGGTGCCGGTGGCCAAGCTGCGCGAGGCCTATCCCAAGGTCAACGTCAGCCTGCACCAGGGTTCGCCCGATCAGGTGGCGCGCATGGTGATCGACGAGATCGCCGAGATCGGCATCGCGACCGAATCGCTCGACGGCTATGCCGAACTCGTCACGCTGCCCTGCTACGAATGGCAGCACGTGCTGGTGCTTCCGAAAGACCATCCGCTCGCAGCCAAGGAGCGTGTGTCGCTGGAAGACATCGCAGCCGAGCCGATCATCACGTACCACCCGTCCTTCACCGGCCGCACGCGCATCGACCACGCGTTCGCGCAGAAGAAGCTCACCCCGCGAATCGCGCTCGAGGCGATCGACTCGGACGTGATCAAGACCTACGTGCGACTCGGCCTGGGCGTCGGCATCGTGGCCGAGATGGCCGTGCGCGACGAATCCAATGCCGACCTCGTCGTGCGGCCAATGGGCCACGTCTTCGGCACGAACGTCGCACGCGTGGCCTTCAAGCGCAGCGCCTATCTGCGCAACTTCGTGTTCAAGTTCGCCGAGTTGCTGAGCGACCGGCTCGACCGCAACCTCATCGCCAAGGCCCTGAGCGGCCATGGCGACAACTACCAACTTTGACCCTGCCCTGTCCTATGAGCACGCTGCTTGCCCCGCCCCGCACACCCGCCGTCACCACCAAGCTGCCCGCCGTCGGCACCACGATCTTCACCGTCATGTCGGCGCTGGCGGCCGAGAAGAATGCAGTGAACCTGGGCCAGGGCTTTCCGGATTTCAACTGCGATCCGAAGCTGCTGCAGGCAGTCACCGAAGCCATGGCGGCAGGCCACAACCAATACCCGCCGATGCCCGGCATCCTGCCGCTGCGCACCGCGATCGCCGCCAAGGTCGAGACCCTCTACGGGCATCGGTACAGCGCCGCGGACGAGATCACGGTCACGGCCGGTGCGACGCAGGCCATCATCACGGCCATCCTCGCCGTCGTTCGGCCGGGTGACGAGGTGATCGTGCTGGAGCCCTGCTACGACAGCTACGTGCCCAACATCGAACTGGCCGGCGGACGCGTGGTTCGCGTGCCGCTCACGCCCGGCACCTTCCGGCCGGATTTCGACAAGATCGCAGCCGCGCTCACGCCCAGCACGCGCGCCATCATCGTCAACACGCCGCACAACCCGAGCGCCACCGTGTGGACGGATGCCGAAATGCGGCAGCTCGACGATCTGCTGGCGCCCACCGAGGTGCTGGTGATTGCCGACGAGGTCTACGAGCACATGGTGTACGCGCCGCTGCGGCACGAGAGCGCGGCACGCTACCCGGGCCTGGCGGCGCGCAGCTTCATCGTCAGCAGCTTCGGCAAGACCTACCACGTGACAGGCTGGAAGGTCGGCTACGTGGCTGCGCCCGCGCCACTGATGGCGGAGTTCCGCAAGGTGCACCAGTTCAATGTGTTCACCGTCAACACGCCGATGCAGCACGCATTGGCGCAGTTCATGGCCGAGCCGGCGCCGTATCTCGAACTGCCCGCTTTCTATCAGCGCAAGCGCGACCTGTTCGCCGCGGGCCTGGCGAAGACGCGCTTGCGGCTGTTGCCAAGCGAAGGCACGTACTTCCAGTGCGTCGACATCTCTGCGGTGAGCGACCTCTCGGAGTCGGAGTTCTGCCTGTGGCTCACCGGCGAGATCGGCGTGGCAGCCATCCCGCTGTCGGCGTTCTATGGCGATGGTTTCGACCAGCGCGTGGTGCGCTTCTGCTTCGCGAAAAGGGACGAGACACTCGACGCGGCGCTGACGCGGCTCGCAAGGCTTTGAAGCTGACAGGCGGCGTAGGCGCTTCCTGACCGTCGAAGGGGCTGCTTTCCCTAGGCCGGCGCCGCTTCAGCGCGGACCATCGAGGCTTCTTACAAAGCCTTAGGAGAAGTTCCATGTCGCTCTCGTTGATTCTGCTGATCATCGTCATCCTGTTGCTGATCGGCGCGCTGCCGAGCTGGGGATACAGCAAAAGCTGGGGCTATGGCCCGAGCGGCGGACTGGGCCTGGTGCTGATCGTGGTGATCGTGCTGCTGCTCATGGGCCGCATATAACCGCCCACGCGCTTCACTGAAGTCCGCCTCGGCGGACTTTTTTATGCGTCGAGCTGGGCCCAGGCCTTGTCGAGCCGCTTGACGCTCACAGGCTGCGGGGTGCGAAGCTCCTGCGCGAAGAAGCTCACGCGCAACTCCTCCAGCAGCCACCGGAATTCGAGCATGCGTTCATCCACGGCGCCCTTGCGCTCGGCCACCAGCCGCCAGTAGCGTTGCTCCTGCGGTCGAAGCTCGGCCAGCTTGGCGACGTCGCGCGCCGGATCGCTGCGCAGCTTGTCCAGCCGCAACACGATGGCCTTGAGGTAGCGAGCGAAGTGCTGCAGCTGCGGCCACGGCGTGTCGGCGATGAAGCGCTTGCCCACCAGCCGTGACAGCTGCTGCGCGGCATCCTGTACAGACTCGGGCTGCAGCTTCGTGTCCTTGATCTTGCGCAGCGCGGCGGCGTATTCCACCAGCACTGCACCCGCCAGTCGCGCGACTTCGCTGGCGATCAGCGTCAGGCGGCCGCGGCCTTCCTCGATGCGGCGCTTGAATGCGGATGCATCGGCCGGCAAGGGGTCCTGCAGGAAGGCCCGATCAAGCGCCACATCGATGATCTGTGCCCGCAACTCCTCGACAGTGCCGAGCGGCATGAAGGCGACCGCCATCTTCTGCAACTCGGGGATGTTCTTCTCGAGATACTTCAGCGCATCCTTGAGTTGCAGCCCGACCAGGCGGCGCAGGCCCGCGCGGTGCTTCGCCGCCGCGACCGCCGGTTCGTCGAACACTTCGATGGCGACGCCTTCGGCACGGCCGTCGTCCACCAGCGCAGGGAACCCGACCAGAGACTGCGCGCCACGCCGGACTTCCATCAGTTCGGGCAGCTCGCCGAAGGTCCATGCGGTGTAACGCTGGCCGGCGGGCAAGGACGCCTCCGCCTTGCCGGCAGCCGCGGGCACGGCCGCCTGCGGTTCGGCAGCCTTCTTGACGTTCAAACCCGCCAGCGCCTGGAACGCCCCGCGCGCCTGGGCGCCGAGTTCGGCCTTGAGCGCGCCGAGGTTGCGGCCCATGCCGAGCTGCCGTCCGTGCTCGTCGACCACGCGCAGGTTCATGAACAGGTGCGGCGGCAGCATGTCGAGCTTGAAGTCGGCGCGCTTGACGTCGAGGCTCGTCAGGTCGCGCACCCGCTTGAGCAAGGCATCGGTCAGCGAACCGGCACCGAAGGCTTCGGGCGTGGACATCGCCTCGGTCAGTTTCGCGGCCGACTCCGGCAACGGCACCAGGCGCGAGCGTGGACGCTGCGGCAGGCTCTTGAGCAAGGCCTGGATCTTGTCCTTGAGCATGCCCGCCACCAGCCATTCGCTGCGCTCCTCGCTGACCTGATTGAGCACGAACAGCGGCACCGTCACGGTGAGCCCGTCGCGCGCGTCGCCCGGCTCGTGCAGGTAGGTCGCCGCACAGTCGACGCCGCCCAACCGGACCGTCGGCGGGAACGACTGCGTGGTGATCCCCGCCGCCTGGTGGCGCATCAGCTCCTCGCGCGTCAGGTACAGCAGCCGGGGCTGGGCGCGCGACTGTTCCTTGTACCAATGCTCGAACGCGGCACCGCTGGCCGCATCCGGCGGCAGTTGCGCGTCGTAGAACGCATAGATCAGCTCGTCGTCGACCAGCACGTCCTGCCGGCGCGCCTTGTGCTCGAGGCCTTCCACTTCTTTCACCAGCTTGCGGTTCGCCGCGAGGAAGGGGAACCTGCTCTCCCACTGCCCGCCGACCAGTGCCTCGCGGATGAAGATGTCGCGCGCTGCGACCGGATCGACGCGGGTGAAGTCGACACGCCGGCCGCTGTACACGACCAGCCCGTACAGCGTCGCGCGCTCCAGCGCCGTGACCTGCGCACCTTTCTTTTCCCAGTGCGGGTCGAGCAATTGCTTCTTCAGCAGATGGCCGGCCACTTCTTCGAGCCATTGCGGTTCGATGTTGGCAATGCCACGGCCGAACAGGCGCGCGGTCTCGACCAGTTCGGCCGCGACGATCCAGCGGCCCGGCTTCTTGCGCAGGTGCGCGCCGGGGTGGCGGTAGAACTTGATGCCGCGCGCGCCAAGGTAAGCCTCGTCGTCTTCCATCTTCCAGCCGACGTTGCCGAGCAGGCCGGCCAGCATCGAGAGATGCAATGCCTCGTAGCTCGCGGGCTGCCGGTTGAACTGCCACTTGTGCTCGGTCACGACCGTGAGCAATTGCGAGTGGATGTCGCGCCATTCGCGCAGCCGGCGCACGTTGATGAAGTTCTGCCGCAGCACTTGCTCGTACTGACGGTTGCTGATCTTGTGCGTGGGAGCTTCGACGGAGTCGGATCGCACAGGTGCCGCCGAGGTGCGCTGGGAGATGGGCAAAAAGGCGGTATTGGCGCGCTTCTTCGGATCGCCGTGCAGCTCGCGACGCGTCTGCGCTGCGTTGCCGCCACGCGCGTCGGCAATCCACTTCCACAAGGTCAGGTAGCCGC
>SEGN01000237.1 GCA_004211245.1 Variovorax sp. | reverse complement strand
CCTTGAGTTCCGCGTGCTTGGCAGCGTACTTGGCGACCAGGTTGTCGCGCTTGAGTTCGCGCTGGATCAAAGATGCTTTAGCCATGGTCGCCTCAGTTCTTGAACGGGAAACGGAAGCCGGCGAGAAGCGCCTTGGCCTCCTCGTCGGTCTTGGCCGTCGTCGTGATGCTGATGTTGAGGCCGCGCAGGGCATCAACCTTGTCGTATTCGATCTCGGGGAAAATGATCTGCTCTTTCACGCCGATGTTGTAGTTGCCGCGGCCGTCGAAGGCACGACCCGAAATGCCACGGAAGTCGCGCACGCGCGGCAGGGCCACGGTCACGAAACGGTCCAGGAATTCGTACATCGTGACGCCACGCAGCGTGACCATGCAACCGATGGGCTGCTGTTCGCGGATCTTGAAGCCCGCGATGGCCTTCTTCGACTTGGTGACGACAGGCTTCTGGCCGGCGATCTTGGTCAGGTCGCCAACGGCGTTGTCCAGGACCTTCTTGTCGGCAACCGCTTCACCCACACCCATGTTGAGCGTGATCTTGGTGATGCGCGGAACCTGCATCGGCGACTTGTAGCCGAACTTCTCGGTCAGGTCCTTCGCGATCTTTTCGCGGTAATGTTGCTGGAGTCGTGCCATGTGATTGCTCCTCAGGCGGCCTTGATTTCTTCGCCGCTGGACTTGAAAACGCGAACGCGCTTGCCGTCCGTGACCTTGATGCCCACGCGATCGGCCTTGCCGGTCGCGGCATTGAAGATCGCCACGTTCGATTGATGGATCGGCATGGTCTTTTCGACGATGCCACCGGTCGTACCCTTGAGAGGGTTCGGCTTGGTGTGCTTCTTGACGAGGTTGACACCGTCGACGATCAGGTGGGCGTCGTCATGGCGCAGCGACACGGTGCCGCGCTTGCCCTTGTCACGACCGGCCAGCACGATGACCTGGTCGCCTTTGCGAATCTTGTTCATGGCGAAAGTTGTCCTTACAGAACTTCGGGGGCCAGCGACACGATCTTCATGAACTTCTCGGTGCGCAGTTCGCGCGTCACCGGTCCGAAGATGCGGGTGCCGATCGGCTCCAGCTTGGCGTTGAGCAGCACGGCGGCGTTGCCGTCGAACTTGACGAGCGAACCGTCGGCGCGACGGATGCCCTTGGCGGTGCGAACCACCACGGCGCTGTAGATCTCGCCCTTCTTGACGCGACCACGCGGAGCGGCTTCCTTGATGCTCACCTTGATGACATCGCCGACGCTGGCGTAGCGGCGCTTCGAGCCGCCGAGCACCTTGATGCACAGGACGGATTTCGCGCCTGTGTTGTCGGCCACTTCGAGCCGGGTTTCAGTCTGGATCATTGTTCGTAGTTCCCAACTTGTACCGGTGCAGGTCCGGAATGAGCCTGCGCCAGTCAGTCTTGGGCCCGTCGTCCGCACCCCAAACCATTTGAGGTGCATCCGTCTGGGCGGAATGCCTCGCCTTTTTGAAGCGAAGCCCGCGATTGTTGCACGGCGCACGTGGTGTGTCAACCAGTTGGCCGAAGGCGCCGCCTCTCGCCTAGACTTTGCGGCGTGCCGAAGCCTGCAGCCTCTCTCCTGATCACGCGCCGCCGCCTCCTGGCGGGGATCGCTCTTGGCGGCGCGTTGGTCGGCTGCAACACATCGCAACCCGCCGTCGGCCGGAGCCGTCTCCAATGGCTCGCGGAAGCGCGGCTGCCGCACCGGCTGGCGTTTCAGGGCACGGTCGCCGGCGGTCTGTCCGGCATCGATTACGACGCGGCGCGACGTGAGTACGTGCTTCTTTCTGATGACCGGTCCGATCTGGACCCGGCGCGCTTCTACACGGCAAACTGGGCGCTCGACGGCACGCCGAAGCTGACGGGTGTCGCGTCGCTTCGCCAAGCCGACGGAGCGACCTGGCCGAACCGTCGGCAAGCGAACCGAGGCGTGCCGGTGCCCGACCCGGAGGCGCTGAGATGGCGCCCGGACACCGACACGCTGCTCTGGACTTCGGAGGGAGACCTCGCCCGAGGTTTCGGCCCGGCGCTCTATGAAAGCCGGCGCGACGGTGGGCTGATCCGCCAGATTGCGCTGCCCGCGATGTTCGCGCCCGACCCGGACGGCCGGCGCGGCGCGCGCGACAACCTCGGCCTGGAGGGGCTCGCGCTCACGACCGACCTGCGCGAGGTCTGGCTCGGCATGGAGAACGCCCTGGTGCAGGATGGCGGCGTCCCGAGCCTGGAGGCGGCCGGCGCTCCGTGCCGCTTCACCCGTGTCGATCTCGCGAGCGGCCGTGCGATCGGCCAGATCGCCTACCAGCCCGACGCCATCCCGCTCCGCCCGCTGGTGCCGGGCACCTATGCCGACAACGGCGTGAGCGAGATCCTCATGCTCGACGCGCATCGCATGCTGGTGCTCGAACGCGCTTACGCCACCGGCCGGGGCAATTCGCTGCGGCTCTACGAGATCGACACGCGCGCAGCGAGCGACGTGCTGTCGCTCGACGCGCTGGCGCCGGGCAATCACCGTCCGGCGCCCAAGACGCTCGTGGCCGACTTCGCGACGCTCGGTCTGACCCGCCTCGACAACACCGAAGGCATGTGCTGGGGACCGCCACTGCCGGATGGTCGCCGCCTGCTCGTCGTGGTGAGCGACGACAATTTCAACCCGCTGCAGATCACGCAGTTCGCCGCTTTCGCCTACACCGACCGACCATGACCATCACCGCCACCTTCCTGCCACGGCCCGACGACGCCGCCCTGCCACCGATCGGCTTCATCGGCGGCGGCAACATGGCCAGCGCCATCCTCGGCGGCCTGGTCCGCCAGGGCGCGCCGGCCACGGCTTTCGAGGTGGTGGAGCCGTTTGCCGAAGCGCGCGAGCGGCTGGCGCACGACTTCGGCATCACGGCCCATGCAGAAGCGGGAGCTGCGCTGGCACGCTGCGAGGTGCTGGTGTGGGCGGTGAAGCCGCAAACCTTCGCCGAGGCGGCCCGACCGGTGCAGGCCCATGCCGGCCGAGCGCTGCACCTGAGCGTGGCAGCCGGGATTCCGTCGGACAGCATCGCCCGCTGGCTCGGCAGCGAGCGCATCGTGCGCGCCATGCCGAACACGCCGGCACTGGTCGGCCAGGGCATGACCGGCCTGTTCGCACGCGATGCCGTCGACGCGCAGGACCGGACCGTGGTCGAAAAGGTGCTCGCGCCCACCGGCGAGTTGCTGTGGGTCGAGCCCGAAAGCGCACTCGACGCGGTGACGGCTCTCTCGGGCTCGGGACCGGCCTACGTGTTCTATTTCATCGAAGCCATGGCCGAGGCCGGTATCGAGATGGGCCTCACTCCGGCGCAGGCGCACAAGCTGGCCGTCGGCACCTTCGTCGGCGCTGCGGCGCTCGCACGCAGCGCGACCGAGCCGTTGTCGGTGCTGCGCCAACGGGTCACCTCCAAAGGCGGTACGACCCATGCCGCCATCACATCGCTGCAGGGGGCAGAGGTGGCGGCGCGGTTCAAGGACGCGATGCGCGCCGCGCAGAAGCGCGCGGCGGAACTCGGTGAAGAATTCGGCAAAGGTTGATCAGCGCAGCGCGTAACCGGCCACGACGCCGGCGAACACGGCGAAGCCCAGCCAGTGGTTCAGCCGGAACGCCTTGAAGCAGCCTTCGCGCGTGCGCGCCCGGATCAGCCGCCAATGCCAGGCGGCCTGCGCCGCCGCGATGAGGATCCCGGCGCAGAAGGCCACGCCAAGTCCCTGTTGCAGACCTGCGATGGTCCAGGACGCGAGGAACACACCGTAGCTCGCCATCACGGCCAGCACGTCGAAACGCCCGAAGGTGATGGCCGAGGTCTTCATGCCGATCTTGAGGTCGTCGTCGCGGTCCACCATCGCGTACTCGGTGTCGTAGGCCAGCACCCAGAACAGGTTGCCGGCCAGCAACCACCAGGCCAGCGCCGGCACTTCTCCACGCACCGCCGCGAATGCCATTGGAATGCCGAAGCTGAACGCGATGCCCAGCACCGCCTGCGGAATCGAGACGAAACGCTTGGCGAACGGATAGAGCAGCGTGATCGCCAATGCACCGACCGACCACAGCACGGTGATGCGATTGGTGGTGAGCACCAGCCCGAAGGCCGCGAGCGCGAGCAGCGCCCCGAACACCATCGCTTGCCTGACCGAGATCGCACCGCTGGTGACGGGCCGTTGCGCGGTGCGCTTCACATGCCGGTCGAAGTCGCGATCCGCCACGTCGTTGACGCAGCAGCCAGCGCTGCGCATGAGGATGGTGCCGAGCACGAACACCGTCAGCAGATGCCAGCCCGGCCAGCCTTCGGCCGCAAACCAGAGCGCGCCGAGCGTCGGCCAGAGCAGCAAAAGCCACCCCGCCGGCCGATCCCAGCGGATCAAATCGAGATAGAGCCTAGTCTTCAAGAAGGGAGCGCAGCATCCAGGCGGTCTGATCGTGCACCGTGCAGCGCGCGGTCAGCATGTCGGCGGTCGGGTCGTCGCCCGCCTCTTCGGCCACGGGGATGAACTCGCGTGCGATGCGCGACACGGTTTCATGGCCCTTCACGAGAATGCGCACCATCTCCATCGCCTTGGGCGGCGTCTGCGGCACATCCGGCACGGTCGAGATCTTGAGCGTGTAGGTGTCCGCCAGCACGCGGCTCAGCCCTTCGGCGATCGCGGCGCGATCCTGCCGGTCGATGCCGATGTTGATGATCGGCGCGTTGCGGCTGCCGGACTCCTGCGCCACCGACGCTCCACCCTTCTTGGGCACCTTGCCGGCCGACGGGGACGGCGCGCCGACCTTGATCTTGATGTTCTTGGGAGCTTTGGCCATGGATCGGATCTTTCCTGGTGAAGTGGTGGTGGGATGGATGCCGGATTCTCGAAGCAGCACGCTGTCTTCGCAACAGCGGCACTCTATCGCGCCGATTCGCTTCGCCCTGCTAGGACAGCCGCTTCACGCCGGGCAACTCGCAAGCGTAGATGGCATTGCGCAGCGCGGCGATGGCCTCGTAGCGCGTGAAGCTGCGGCGCCACGCCAGCACCACGCGCCGTGTCGGCGGCTCATGCCCCTGCGCGTCCGCAATCGGCAGGTACCGCACGATCTGATCGAGCTCCTTGCCACGCCCTTTGGCCCTCGGTGCCAGCGCATCCGCCGGTACCGACAGGCGCGGCACCAGGGTCACGCCCATGCCGGCCGCGACCATGTGCTTGATGGTTTCGAGGGACGAGCCTTCGAAGCTCTTGCGGATGCCCTCGGCGTTGCTCGAAAAGCGCGCGAACTCGGGACACACCTCGAGCACATGGTCGCGAAAACAATGGCCTGTGCCCAGCAGCAGCATGGTCTCGTTCTTGAGCTCGTCCGAGGTGATGGAGGCCCGCGATGCCATGGGGTGCTTCGCCGGCAGCGCCGCCATGAAAGGCTCGTCGTAGAGCGGCGCGATGGCCAGGCCGGTGTCGGGGAACGGCTCGGCCATGATCGCGCAGTCGATCTCGCCGGCGCGCAGCATCTCGAGCAGCTTCACGGTGAAATTTTCCTGCAGCACCAGCGGCATCTGGGGCGTGCGCGCGATGTTCTGGCGCACCAGGTCGGGCAGCAGGTACGGGCCGATGGTGTAGATCACGCCCAGGTTGAGCGGGCCGGCCAGCGGATCCTTGCCGCGCTTGGCGATTTCCTTGATGGCGGCGGCCTGATCGAGCACCGTCTGGGCCTGCTGCACGATCTGCTCGCCGAGCGGCGTGACCGTGACCTCGCCGGCACTGCGCTCGAACAGCTTGAGTTCGAGTTCCTCTTCGAGCTTCTTGATCGCCACCGACAGCGTGGGCTGCGACACGTAGCAGGCCTCGGCCGCCTTGCCGAAGTGCCGTTCGCGGGCGACGGCGACGATGTATTTGAGTTCGGTCAAGGTCATGGGCTGCGGCAATTATTGCTCGCCCCCAGGCCTGGCTTCGCCCGGCCGATGTTCAGGCCTTCAGGTACTCGGCTTTTGAGCCCAGCCAGCGGTCGACATGTTTCTGCGCGAGCGCGGGATGCTGGTCGAGCATCTTCGGCGCGAGTTCGCGGGCCCAATCGAGCAGCAACGCGTCCTGCGTGAGATCGGCGAAGCGCAGCAGCGGCGCGCCGGACTGCCGCGCGCCGAGAAACTCCCCCGGTCCACGGATTTCCAGGTCGCGCCTCGCGATTTCGAAGCCGTCGGCGGTTTCCACCATGGCCTTCAGCCGCGCGCGCGCCGCCTCGCCGACCCGGCCGCCTTCATTCGGCGCATAGAGCAGCACGCAGGCCGAGGCGGCCGCGCCGCGCCCCACGCGGCCGCGCAGCTGGTGCAGCTGCGACAGCCCGAAGCGCTCGGCATGTTCGATCACCATCAGCGAAGCGTTGGGCACGTCGACGCCCACTTCGATCACCGTCGTGCTCACCAGCACGTGCACCTGGTTGGCGGTGAACGCCGCCATCACGGCCTGCTTCTCGGCGGTGGGCATGCGCGAGTGCAGCAGGCCGACGTTCACGCCCGCGCCGAGCGTGCCGGCCAGTTCGTCCCGTGTCTCGGTGGCATTGCGCAGGTCGATCGCTTCGCTTTCCTCGATCAGGGGGCAAACCCAGTAGACCTGCCGGCCTTGCGCGAGCTGGGCCTGGATGCGGTCGATCACCTCGTCGCGCCGGTGCTCGGCCACGAGCTTCGTGACAATCGGCGTGCGCCCGGGCGGCAGTTCGTCGAGCGTGGACACGTCGAGATCGGCGTAGTAGCTCATCGCCAGCGTGCGCGGGATCGGGGTGGCGCTCATCATGAGCAGGTGCGGCTCCAGTCCCTCGACGGCCTTGCCGCGCAAGGCGAGCCGCTG
>SEGN01000711.1 GCA_004211245.1 Variovorax sp. | reverse complement strand
TGCACCGGCAGCGTGTTCAGCAGCATGCCGATCGTCCGCCCCACGCCCTCTCCGCCCTGCATGCGCCCGAACAGCACGGTGCCGAACACGACATCCTGCTGGCCCGAAGCCATCGCCAGCACCCGCGCCCAGGCCAGATGCATTAGGCTGGCGACGCTCACGCCCAGGTGGCGAGCCTGCTCGCGCAGCCGCGCGGCCAGGCTTTCCTCGACATCCAGCTTGGCTTCTTCAGCGTCGAAGCCGTCGCCCTGCACATCTAGCAGGCCGAACGGCGCGGTGGGCTGCTCCACGTCCTGCAGCATCTCGCTGAAGAAAGCCTCGTGTTCTTCGGCACTCACGCCCAGGCGCGCGCGCGCCACGAAATTGCGGAACGGCACCGGTGTGGACAGGAGGTCTTCCCGGCCCTGCAGGATCAGCTGGATTTCGCCGATCAGCAGTTCCAGCGTCGTGTGGTCGGTCGAGAGGTGATGCGAGAGCAACTGCATGACCCAGCGGTCATTGCCGTCGCCGGTCTCCTGCGCGATGAAGGCCCGCAGCAGCGGCGCCTTCGTCACGTCCAGCCGGTAGTGCGCCGGGCTGAAGCGCTGCGCCAGCTGCGTGATCGCACTGACGCCCTGCGCCATCTGCGCCGCGTCCAGTTCGACCTCGTGCACCACCAGCGGCGCTTCGCGCCACACCACCTGCAGCGGCTGCGACAGGCCTTCCCACAGCACGGCTGTGCGCAGGATGTCGTGCCGCTCGATCACCTGCTGCAGCGCGGCCAGGAAGCGGTCGATGCGGCTGCGGCCGTCGAAGCCCAGCTGGATTTCCAGCAGGTAGGCATCGCCCTGCCCGTTCATCATGTGGTGGAACAGGATGCCTTCCTGCAGCGGCACCAGTGGGTAGATGTCCTGCACGTTGGCTGCGCCGCCGGGCACGGCCTGCACGATGGCGTCGATCTCCGCTTCGTCCAGCCTCACCAGCGTGAGCATCTGCGGCGTGATCTCGGTCGCGTCCTGCGG
>SEGN01000710.1 GCA_004211245.1 Variovorax sp. | reverse complement strand
CCCTCGCCCTGGGTCTTGACGCCGTACTCGGCGATCCACTCGCGCGCCCGGCTTCGCCACACAGGAAAGCGCAGCAGCCCGCCGAAGCCCGCGCTCGCCAGCGGCGGCTGGTCGAAGTCGCGCAGCGCCATGTTCTCGGCCACGCTGAGGTCGCCGACGCAGGCGTTGCGCAGCGGCTCCTCGGGCAGGCTGCGCACCTTGAGGAGGTGGTTGTCCTCGCGGCGCGCCAGATAGGGCTGGCCGCGCACGCTGACCTTGCCGGCCAGGCGCGGGCGCTGGCCGACGAGCGCCTCGACCAGCTCGCGCTGGCCGTTGCCCGAGACGCCGGCCACGCCGAGGATCTCCCCGGCGCGCACCTGCAGGCTCAGGTCGTGCACGGCCAGCGTGCCGCGGTCGCCCTGCGCGACCAGGCCTTCGACCTTGAGCAACACCTGCGCGTCGTCGGACGTGGCCGCCGCGCCGTGCAGTGCGCGGCCGGTGAGCGCGGCGGGTGCAGCGCTCAAGCCTGCTTCGGGCGGCGGGGCGTCGCCCTCGCCCATCATCGAGGCGGCGAGCTGCGCGGGGCTGGTCTCGGCCACATTGCAATGCTTGACGGCCTTGCCGCGGCGCAGCACCGTCACGCTGTCGGCATACGCCATCACCTCGCGGAACTTGTGCGTGATGATGAGCACGGTGCACAGGCCGCTCTGTGCAAACGCGCGCACATGGCCCAGCACCTCGTCGGCCTCCTGCGGCGTGAGCACCGAGGTGGGCTCGTCGAGGATCAAGAGGCGCGGCTTCAGGTAGAGCTGCTTCAGCAGTTCGAGCTTCTGTTTCTCGCCGGCCGCGAGCGACGAGGGCGTCACGTCGAGGTCGAGCGTGAAGGGCGTGGTGGCAAGAAAAGCTTCGAGCTCGGCGCGCTTGGCTTTCCAGTCGATCAGCGCGGGCGTCTTGCCGCCGGCCAGCAGCAGGTTCTCGGCCACCGTCATGCCCGGCGCCAGCGTGAAGTGCTGGTAGACCAT
>SEGN01000709.1 GCA_004211245.1 Variovorax sp. | reverse complement strand
TTCGGATACGGCGCCTTGCCGCGGCTGCCGTTGTAGCGGCCCAGCGTCAGGAACAGATCGCCGTTCTCGCGGTTCAGGTAGTGCCGCAGGATCTGGCAGCCGAAGCGCAGGTTGGTTCGCATCTTGAACAGCTGGCTCGAATCGCCATCGCCGATCACGCGAGTCCAGAACGGCATTACCTGCATCAGGCCGCGCGCACCGGCGCTCGAGACGGCGAACTTGCGGAAATTGCTTTCGACCTGGATCAGACCGAGCACCAGACTCACTTCGAGCCCCGCACGCTTGCTCTCGTACCAGATGGTCTGCAGCAGTTCGATGCGCTCCTGCGGGCCGGGAATCTTCTTTTTCAGGCGCTCGCTCATCTCGCCGAGCCAGCGCAGGTAGGCCAGACGCGACGCGGTGTCGCCGAAAACGGGCTCAGGCGGTGCGCTGCTGCGGATGGCCGCGCTGAGTGCGTTGCGCACCGAGTCGATCATCGGCTCCTCGATCTGCGCGCCGGCCCACGCGTCCGACGGCAGCATCCAGCCGAACGCGCTCGCTGCCGCGCTGCCCAGACAGGCACGGCGCGAGAGGCTCATGCGGCGAATTTGGCGCGGACGAACGCGCCGGCTTCGGCAGCCGCCACCTTGGTGGGCGCCGTATCGCGGCGGTGCTGGTACTCGTACTGGCCTTCCTTGATGCCACGGTCGGAGATCACCAGACGGTGCGGCACGCCGATCAGTTCCCAGTCGGCAAACATCGCACCCGGGCGCTCGCCGCGGTCGTCCAGCAGCACATCGATGCCGGCGGCCAACAGCTCCTGATAAAGCGCTTCGGCGGCGGCTTTCACATCGGCGCTGCGGTCCATGCCGATCGGACAGAGCACCACGGTGAACGGCGCGATCGCGTCGGGCCAGATGATCCCGCGCTCGTCGTGGTTCTGCTCGATCGCTGCAGCCGGCAAACGCGTGATGCCGATGCCGTAGCAACCCATCTCGAGGAACTGCGGCTTGCCGGCTTCGTC
>SEGN01000708.1 GCA_004211245.1 Variovorax sp. | reverse complement strand
CTGTTCGATGACTACCGCAAGGCCGGCGGCGCGGTCGCCGACATCGACGATCTGCGTCGCAATCCCGGCGGGGAAGCGCTCAACGCCTACCTGCACCGGCTGGCGGCCACGCGCGACCCGTTCGGCCTGCTGGGCGCGATCTACATCATCGAAGGCACGGGCCAGCGCATCGTGCCCGCGCTGCTGCCGCTCCTGAAAGCGGCACTGCAACTGCCGCCCGAGGTGTTCCGTTTTCTCGAGTACCACGGCCAAAACGACGAGAACCATCTGGCACGCTGGCTCACCGCCGTGGATATGGTCATGGCGCTCGACACCGAGGGCCGCGCGGCGCAGCAGATCATCGCCACCGCACGGCACACTGCGGCCCTTTACCTGATGCAGTTCCAGCACGTCACCGAAGGCCAGTCCCGATGAGCGACCAACCGGATTTCCTGTCGAAACCGTGGGACGAGCGCGACCCCAGCCCCTGGCTGGCGCTCTACCTCGACCAGAGCACGCCGCTGCCGGACAACGTCAAGTGCGCATGGCTCGCCGATTCGAGTTCGGCCTCGCGCCAGTACCTGCTGCCGTTCCTGCGGCCGCTGGCGCGGTTGTTCATCATCCTGTTCCAGGTCTGCAAGGTGTTCGTGCCGCGCAACTGGTCCCACTCCGGGCTGCTGCACCAGTTCCTGGCGTGGGGGCTCAAGCGGTTCGTCTCGCCCGAAGCCAACTGGCTGATCCTGCGGCACTTCCATCTCGGCTCGCAGGTGCTGACCTTCATCGGACGGAATTCACCGGCGCCCGTCGCCACGAATCCGCTGGAGCCGGCCGATATCGATGCACTGAAGGATCACACCTTTCTGAAGCACGACCTGAACCTGTTCAACTTCGTGATCCGTCTCAACAAGGCGTTGCGCGAGCAGGGCCTGGAGCTTCGCAAGCCCGAGCACATCGACTTCTCGATGATCCGCGACCCGGACCTGAAGCTGGAGGACATGCCCCACGGCAAGCTCAACTTCCTCGACCTGCA
>SEGN01000707.1 GCA_004211245.1 Variovorax sp. | reverse complement strand
CCACCGTGCAGCTGCAGCGCCTCGCGCGTCACCATCTCGGCCGAGCGGCACGCCAACAGCTTGACCAGGCTGGCTTCCATGCGCCCGCCGCCGGCATTGAGTTGTTCGGCAATCGCATAGGCCAGCGTGCGACAGGCGGCGAGCCGGGCGGCCATGCGCGCGAGCTTGCCCAGCGTGAGCGCATAGGCCTGCAACGGCGCTCCGAACACCTTGCGGTCTGCCGTGTAGCGCATCGACGCGCGCAGCGCCGCGCGCATCACGCCACAGGCGCGGGCCGCGGTCTGCATGCGGCCACCCACCATGCCTGCCATGGTGAAGTAGAAGCCCTTGCCCAGTCCACTGGCACCGCCGATCACGTTCGCATCGGGCACCAGGAAGTCGTCGAAGGCCAGGTCGAACGAGTGCATGCCGCGGTAGCCGATGGTGGGAATCGCCCTGCCCCGGAGACGGCCGCCGCCTTGCTGCCGGTAGTCGAACGCATGGCCGTCGTACGACGGCTTCTCCACCAGCATCACGCTCAGGCCGCGGTGGCCCGCAGAGCGATCGGGGTCTGTTCGCGTGACCACCATCAACAGGCCGGCCTTGCCGGCGAACGTGCACCAGGTCTTGGCGCCGTTGAGCAGCCAGCCGCCGGCGGTGCGGGTTGCCTTCAGTGCCAGGCTCGCCACATCCGAGCCGAAGTCGGGTTCGGTGATGGCGATGGCACACAGCGGGTCGCCGGCAGCAATGCGGGGCAGCCAGGCTGCCTTCTGCGCTTCGGTACCGCCACTCATGAGCGCCCGGCTCAGGATCTCAGGCCGCGTGATCAGGCTGCCGGCCGCGGCGAGCGACGCTTCGGACAGCGCCTCGGTGACGACCACCATCATGGTCGCGTCCTCGCCGTCGTCGGGGCCGCTCCCGCCGTGCGCCTCGGGGATCGACAGGCCGAACACCCCCATCTCGCGCATCGGTTGCAGCAGCGACTCGGGCACGGTCTGGTCGTGCCGGTGGATGGCTTCCGCCTGCGGCGC
>SEGN01000706.1 GCA_004211245.1 Variovorax sp. | reverse complement strand
CAGTGCCACCGCAACGAGCCGAGCGGCGCGCTGCACGGCATCATGCGCGTGCGCGGCTTCACGCAGGACGACGGCCACGTCTTCTGCACGGAAGACCAGATCCTCGAAGAGTGCATCAACTACACGGCGCAGTTGCAGAAGGTGTACGCGGATTTCGGCTTCACGGACATCCTCTACAAGGTCGCGACGCGGCCCGAGAACCGGGTGGGTTCGGACGCGCTGTGGGACAAGGCCGAGCATGCGGTGATGGAAGCGCTGCGGCGCTCGGGTGTCGATTTCATCATCTCGCCGGGCGACGGCGCCTTCTACGGCCCGAAGATCGAATACACGCTGAAAGACGCGATCGGGCGCCAGTGGCAGTGCGGCACGATGCAGGTCGACTTCAACACGGCCGAGCGCCTGGGCGGCGAGTACGTGACGGAAACGAGCGGTCGGGCCTACCCCGTGATGCTGCACCGGGCGATCGTCGGCAGCCTGGAGCGTTTCATCGGCATGCTGGTCGAGCATCACGCCGGCGCGATGCCCGCCTGGCTCGCGCCGGTGCAGGTGGCGGTGCTCAATATCAGCGAAGGACAGGCCGATTACGCCGCGGAAGTTGCAAAAACGCTGCGGAATCAAGGGCTTAGGGTGCAGCTGGACCTGCACAACGAGAAGATTACGTATAAAATCCGCAAGCATTCGTTGCAAAAGCTTCCCTACATCCTCGTCGTAGGCGACAAGGAGAAGGAAGCTGGTGCCGTCGCAGTGCGCGCCCGGGGCAATCAAGACCTCGGTGCAATGTCCCTCGAAGCGTTTGCCGAACGAATCGCGAACGACATTGCTGACAAGCGTTGATTTGTCCCCGAAACATCCCCATATGTTTCTTCGCCAAACTTGCCGCTTGTCCGTGTGACTGCGCGGCGTTCGCTACAGATTTTGTAGCAATATTTGAAGGATTCTGACCATCGCTACTGCATTTCGCGACCGCCGCCACCGCGAGGAACGCCAACACCGCCTTAACCGGGAAATCATG
>SEGN01000705.1 GCA_004211245.1 Variovorax sp. | reverse complement strand
AGGAACTTGGTCACCACGCTGGCCGGGATGCCGGTCTCGGCGAAGTTGCCTTCGAGGTCCAGGCCCGGCGTGACGATGGTCGACTTGATCGGGTCGAGCATGTTGAAGCCATCGGCCAGGTCGCCGAAGCCGTGCCAGTTGCGCGGCGACTTCTTCGTCTTGCCGCGCTTGGACGAAGCGCCCTCCTTCTCGCCCTTCATGATCCAGTCGTCGGCGCGGCCGATGCCTTCGTCGACGAGCTTCTCGGGGCCCCAGACCTTGAACCACCACTCTTCCTTGCCGAATTCCTCCTCGACCTTGCGCATGGCGCGGCGGAAGTCCAGCGCCTCGAGGATCGACTCCTCCACCAGCGCGGTGCCGCCGGGTGGCTCCATCATGGCGGCTGCCACGTCGCAGCTCGCGATGATCGCGTACTGCGGACTGGTCGACGAGTGCATCAGGTAGGCCTCGTTGAACAGGTCGCGGTCGAGCGCGCGGTTCTGCGAGTCCTGCACCAGCACATGGCTCGCCTGGCTGATTCCGGCGAGCAGCTTGTGCGTCGATTGCGTGGCGAACACCAGCGATTCCTTCGGGCGCACGCGGCGCTTGCCCATCGCGTGATACGCGCCGTAGAACGGATGGAAGGCCGCGTGCGGCAGCCAGGCCTCGTCGAAATGCAAGGTGTCGACATAGCCGTCGAGCATGGTCTTGATGGTTTCGGTGTTGTAGATCACGCCGTCGTAGGTCGACTGCGTGAGCGTCATCACGCGTGGCTTGATCTTGTCGTGGTCAACGCCGGCCAGCAGCGGATTGGCCTTGATCTTGGCCTTGATCGCGCTCTGCTCGAACTCGCTCTTCGGGATCGGCCCGATGATGCCGAAGTGATTGCGCGTGGGCTTCATGAAGACCGGAATCGCGCCGGTCATGATGATCGCGTGCAGGATCGACTTGTGGCAGTTGCGGTCGACCACCACCACGTCGTCGGGCGCCACCGTGTGGTGCCACACCATCTTGTTGCTGGTGCTGGTGCCGTT
>SEGN01000236.1 GCA_004211245.1 Variovorax sp. | reverse complement strand
CGGTAGCTCACGCCTTCGGGCAGCAGGAACTCGATGTGACGCGTCGAGCGCGCATCCACCAGGCCCTCGACCTCGTTCTGCAACTCTTCGTTGACGGCGACCTCCAGCTTGGTGAACCCCTGCGCCACCGCCGGCGACGGCACGCCGGCCGGCGGCACGATGTCGAACGCAAACAGCGGCTCGGTGCGCGGGCCATCGGCATCGAGCTTCAGTTTCAGCGCCCTGGCGAAAGCCGGCCACAACGCGCTCGACCAGGCCTGGAAGGCGCCGTCCATGTCTTCCCGCGCATCGCCCTCGCCGCGCGCGTGCACACGCTCGCCGCCGAGCGCATCGAGCCGCTCGTCGATGCTGCGCGGTACCACCTGGTATGTAGCGGCCCAGTCACGGTTGCCGCAGCCGAACACGCTGAACCTGACGCCCGCCATCGAGGCGTCGGTCGACTTGACCCAGTTCCAGAAACCCGCCGCGTTGTCGGGGGCGACGCCGTTGTACGAAGCGCTCACGATCGCAACCGCACCGCTGGTGGGCAGGTTGCCGGCGAAGTCGTCCAGCGAAGCGAGTTCGACGGCGAAGCCGCGCTGCTCGCCCTCTTCCGCGATCTGCCGCGCGAGGTCTTCGGCGGTGCCGAGGTTGGAGCCGTGCAGCACCAGCAGCGGCGTACCGTGCTTCGATGCCGCCGTCGACGCAGCAGGCTGCGCCGCCGCGCCGTCGGTGGCCGCAACGGCCTGGCCGGCGACCGGCGCGCGGCTGCGGACAGTCTCGCGCGGCTTGACCTTGATCCTGAAGCCCTCGGGCTTGATCGTCAGCGCCTCCTTCACCTTGAGCTGGTAGTCGTCATGGTCGATCAGTTCGAAGCGCTGCAACACCATGGCCAGCGTGAGCACGGCCTCCTGCATCGCGAACTGCCGCCCGATGCAGGCGCGCTGGCCATTGCCGAACGGCTTGAAAGCGTTGGGCGGCAAGGCGCGCTCGGCCTCGCGGCTGAAGTGCTCCGGGTTGAACTCGTTCGCGTCCTCGCCCCACACGGTCTTGTCGCGGTGCAGCGCGAGCGCATGCATGATCACCATGTTCTTCTTCTTGATCGTGTACTGGCCACCGATCACCGTGTCCTCCAGTGCACGCTTGGAGATGGCCGGCGCGGTCGGGTACATGCGCAGCGCTTCCTTCAGCACCTGCTGGATGTACTGCAGGCGGTTGACCTGCGCGTAGGTCGGCCGCGCCGACAGGTCGGTGCCCAGCACGCTGTCGACCTCCGCGCGGGCCTCGGCCAGCACGTGCGGGTTCTTGATCAGGAAATAGGTGGCGAACGACAGCAGCCCGCTCGTGGTCTCGTGGCCCGCGATCAGGAATTCGATGCACTCGTCGCGAATCATCTTGTCGTCGAGCTTCTCGCCGCTCTTCTTGTCGACGCCCGCGATCATGTAGCTCAGCAGGTCGGGCTTCGCCGCGATGTCCGCCCCGCTCTCACGCCGCTCGCGGATGATGTTCTCCACCATCTTGTGCATGAAGCGGATGTCCTTGCGCTGCTGGGCCAGCTGCTTCTTCATCATGAACTCTTCGAGCGGCAGGCCGCGCCGGTCCTGCACCGTCTCGAGCGTGCGCACCATGGCGTCGACGAAGGGATGGAATCCTTCGCGGTAGAACGAATTGAAGCGATAGCCGAAGCCGCACAGGCCGATGGTGTCGAGCGTGAGCGCGGTCATGTCGCGCGTGACGTCGACCTCGTCGTCGAAGTTCAGGCGCTCCCACTTGGTGACGAGCTGCTCCGCGATGTCCAGCATCATCGGGTGGTAGGCCTGCATCGCACGCTGGCTGAAGTTGGCCAGCAGGATGTTGTGCGGCTTGCTCCAGGTCGGCTCGTCGGTGTCGGACGTGAAGAGCCCGTGCGATGCTGCGCGCAGCCGGCGCAATGCGCCACGTGTGCTCTTGTCGAAGCGCTTCTCGTCGCAGATCTCGTCCACGAGCTCGGGCGAGGAGACCACGATCACCGGCATGCCCGGCATGTCGAGCCAATAGATGCCACCCAGCTCCTGCGCGATCTTCCACATGTCGAGCACGGGCGAGTCGGAGCCGATCGACAGCAGGTTGCCGACGAACGGCTTCCTGGGCGGGTGCGGAATCGGGTGGAGCGGGTTGTGGCTGGACATGGGATGCGTGTTATGAAGTGCGCCCGATGGTGCGAATAATTGCCGGCTTCGGTTAGCGGGTAAGCCCGCACAGGTGTCGCCGCGGCGCAGGCCGTAGGATTTGACATCATCCTTTTCTGGGGCAGTTGGCCTAACTTTCGAACAAATCTAGCTTTTTCCGACCAGTGCTTTGCGGCGACCATTGCGGCCATCCCATCCACTTTTCCAGGAAACCCACCATGTCCAGCCAGACCCTCAGCGCCGTTGCCATCCACGTTGTCGACCAGTACGGCAGCGCCGGCAAGCACCTCACCCAGGCTTACCGCGCCGGCGTCGAGCGCCTGGTCGGCGGCGCCAACGCACGCTACGCCAGCTTCCTGCAGAACCGTTCGATCCCGCTGGTGAACGAGCAAGTCAAGTCGGACCTGATCAACGCCCAGCATCTGCTGGCCCGCTTCCTGCTGAAGGGCGTTCATGCCGGTTCCGACCGCGCAGCGCAGGCCATCGACACCATGACCACGCGTGCCACCAGCGGCATCCAGGCCATCGCCAGCACCGCCACCCGCGTCGAGAGCGCGTTCGACACGGCCGCGCTCGACACCGTGCGCACGTTGAACATGCCGGCCGCCGCACTGGCCGCGCAAGTCGCCGAAAAGATCGTTCAGGGCGCCAAGGCGGTGGAGAGCCGCGTGGGCCCCGTCAACACGGAAGAAGTCACCACCGTGGTCGCCAAGCCGGCCCGCCGCGTTGCACGCAAGGGCTGAGAACAGCATGGCCGCTTCCCCCGCCAGAAAGAAGGCTCCTGCTCGCAAGACGGCGAAGCCGAAGGCAGCCAGCAAGGCCGTCGCCGGACCGGTTGCAGCCAAGGGCAAGGGGGAAGCGTTGCTGCGCGCGGGACTCAAGGTCCTGGGCGAGGCGCGTGAGCGCCAGACCCGCGTGGTCGAAACGCTGCTGGGGATTCCTTCCGGCGGCGCCTCGACGCCCAGGCCTGCCGCCAAGACCGCACTCGATTCGCTGGGCGACACGCTCGGCTTCCGCAAGCTCGAAGACGTGTTCGACCAGCGCATCGCCGCCGCACTCGAGCGCCTGGGTCTGCCGACGGCCGAGGAGTTCGCCGCGCTGCGCGAAGAGGTCCGGCAACTGCGCGCCGAACGTGCCGCGCCGGTCGCCGCTCCCGCCAGCCGCCGCAAGCGCTGAAGCGCGCCAGCGTTCTGCAACCCGCACCGTTGCCTGTGGCCAGCTCCAGCACCCGTGACCGGATTCTGCAAACGAGTCTTGCGCTCTTCAACGCGCATGGATTGCCATCGGTATCGACGCATCGGATCGCCGCCGAGATGGGCATCAGCACGGGCAACCTGCACTATCACTTCAAAGCCAAGCGACTGATCGTCGAGTGGCTGTTCCGGCGCTTCGAAGACCGCCTCTCCACGCTCGGCGACGTCGCCGGCAGCGTGCGCGCCATCGACGACCTCTGGGTCGCGCTGCACCTGGGATTCGAGGCGGTCAACGAATACCGCTTCGTCTACCGCGACATGGCGCACCTCGAGAGCGAATACCCCGATACCGCAGCCAGATCGCGCGCCCTGATGGCGCGCAACCTGCTGGGTGCGCGCGCGCTCTGCGAAGCTCTTGCGGCGCAAGGCGTCATCAAGGCCACGGCCGAAGAAGCCGAAATGCTGGCGCTGCAGATCGTCTTCACGAGCACCTGCTGGCTCTCGTTCGAGCGCCTGGTCGCACAGAACCCCACATCGCCCCAGGCAGACACCGGCCTCGCTGCGTACTACACGCTCACACTGCTTGCGCCTTACGTCGATCCGCCGTCACGCGCGTATCTTGAATACCTGCGCGGCAAGTATGTCCGCTGACCATCGCCCCTCACGAGAAGGAACAGAACCCATGAACGCCACCACCGCATCGCACGCTCCGATTGAAGCGCCTTCGCGCCTGCTGCAACTCGCCGAGCTGCGCGCGGGCTGGGAGCTGGGCGCCACCCTCTCGCTCTGGCCGCTCCTCAAGCTGGCCCCGCGCGGCGACGGGCATCCGGTGGTCGTCCTGCCGGGCCTGGTGGCGAGTGACATGTCGACGGAACTGCTGCGCCGCTACCTGCGAGGCCGTGGCTATGACACGCATGGCTGGGGCCTTGGCCGCAATCTCGGCCCGCGCAAAGGTGTGGAGGCCGGCATGTTCGAGTTGCTGGAAACGCTCCATGCGAAGGACGGACGCAAAGTCAGCCTGATTGGCTGGAGCCTCGGGGGTGCCTATGCACGCCTGCTCGCCGCCAAGCGGCCCGAACTCGTGCGCGGCGTGATCACGCTCGGGAGTCCGTTCGCCGGCACCCCACGCTCGACCAATGCCTGGCGTGTCTACGAAGGCGTGAGCGGCCAGAGTGCCAACGATGCCGCTCGCATGAAGTACGTACGGCCCACGCCGCCCGTGCCCACGACCTCCATCTACAGCCGGACCGACGGGATCGTGGCATGGCGCGGCAGCGTGGGAAAAGAAGGCCCGTCCTCCGAGAACATCGAAGTGTTCGCGAGCCACCTTGGCCTGGGCGCGAACGCTTCGGTTCTCTATGCGGTGGCCGACCGCTTAGCTCAGCCGGAAGGCGGCTGGAAGCCGTTCAATCGGCGCGGCCTGGGCGCACTGGTCTATCCGGATCCGAAGCGCAGGGAGTAGGCAACTTCCCTGCGGCTACTTCACGCCGAGGTAGTCGCGGATGTCGCCAATCGATTCGCCCGCAGCCGCGACTGCGAAGCGCAGCTGCATCTCCGACACGCCGAAACGCTGCGTCCAGAACACGATCTGCTGCGGCTCGGTAATGTCGATGTCGATGTCGATGTCG
>SEGN01000704.1 GCA_004211245.1 Variovorax sp. | reverse complement strand
CAAGGCTGCACCACCAGGCTGATTGGGCGAACGCTCAAGCGTGCACCCAGCACCGTGAGTCGAGAACTGCTGCGCAACGGCTGGCGCAGGCCCAACCAGGATTTGCGCATGGGGCGCCCTTTGATTGCCGAGGGCTACAACGCCGTGCAGGCCGGCAAGCGTGCACGACGAGTGCGCCGCGCTGCCAGGCAGCCACGCAAGCTGTGCAATGGCAGCGCCCTGTGGTGCTGTGTTCGAGGCATGCTCGATCAGCTGTGGTCGCCCCAGCAGATCGCCGCTATCCTCAAGCGAAACCATCCTGGACAACCCCGCTTGCAAGCCTCGCACGAGACCATCTACACAGCCATCTACGCCAGGCCCAAGGGAGAGCTTCGCAAGGAGTTGACCTCGCTGCTGCGCCAAAGCCGGGGTGCCCGCAGACCCAATGGCAGGGTAGACGGCCGACGCGGAACCCTGTCTGACATGCTCAGCATCCATGTCCGTCCGCCTGAGGTCAATGATCGACTGGTACCCGGGCATTGGGAAGGAGATCTCATCAAGGGTGCGGCCAACCGATCCTCTGTGGGCACGCTGGTATGCCGCAAGACTCTGTTCGTGATGATTGTCAAAGTCGATGGTGCTACCGCCCTGGACGTGTTCAAAGGCTTTGAGGCGGCCTTCGGCCCGCTGGACGCGGCGTTGCGCCAGACGCTGACCTATGACCAGGGCAAAGAGATGGCGCTGCACAAGAAACTTGCCGAGAGCACGGGACTGAAGATCTACTTTGCAGACCCACACAGCCCCTGGCAGCGGGGGCGCAATGAGAACATCAACGGTTTGATCAGGCAGTACCTGCCCAAGGGAACGGACCTGAGCGTTTATTCCCAGCGCCAGCTTGACCAGATAGCTTGGAGCCTGAACACTCGGCCACGCGCCACACTGAACTTCAAGACTCCCGCAGAGGTCTTCTTTGAAGACTGTGTGAAGCACAACGCCCGTATTCCACCCGGTGTTGCACTTGATGTTTGAGACCGCC
>SEGN01000703.1 GCA_004211245.1 Variovorax sp. | reverse complement strand
CATGGTGATCTGGACCTTCACCTGGTATGAGAAGAACGGTGAAATTTCCCCGGGGGAACTTGCCGAGCGGATCTCCGAGCTCTTCCTGGAGGGGTTCCGCGCAGGCTAGAAGAGGCCCCGGCCTTCGTCTCAGTTCACCGAGCGTGCGTTCCCTCGCCAGAACGGCTCGCGCAGAACGTTCTTCATGATCTTGCCGGCGCCCGACAGCGGCAATGCGTCACTGAAGTCCAACGAGCGGGGCACCTTGTAGCCCGCGATCTTCGTGCGGCAGTGGTCGATGAGATCCGATGCGCTGGCAGTGTGCCCATCCTTGAGCACCACCACCGCGTGCACTGATTCACCCCACTCCGCATTGGGGATGCCGATCACGGCGCAGTCACGCACGGCCGGGTGCGAGTGCATGGCGTTCTCGACCTCGCGCGAATAGATGTTCTCGCCGCCGCTGATGATCATGTCCTTCACGCGGTCGACGATATAGAGGAAGCCGTCCTCGTCCATGTAAGCCGCGTCACCCGTGTGCAGCCAGCCGTTGCGCAGGGCCGCAGCGGTGGCCTCGGGCTTGCGCCAATAGCCGATCATGACCTGTGCACCGCGCACCGCGATCTCGCCATGGGTTCCACGGGGGACCTCGTTGCCGTCTTCGTCCACCACGCGCACGTCGACGCCGTACGCGGCGCGGCCGGCCGCCAGGCGCTTGCTGGGCATGCCCTCCTGGTCGAAGTGGTAGCGCCAGGGCAGACTCACGGTGAGCGCGGCCGACTCCGTCATGCCGTAGCCCTGGATGAATTCCCACGTGGGGAGCTTCTCCATCGCTGCGGCGAGCACCGGCACCGGCATGGGCGAAGCGCCATATTCGCAGTAGCGCACGCTGGTGAGGTCGTAGTGGCCGAAGTCCGGATGGTTCACCATCATGTTCACCATGGTCGGCACGAACAGGCAGTAGTTGACGCGGTGCGCCTGGATGGCCTCGAACGCCAGCACGGCATCGAACTTGGCCAGGCACACATGCGTACCGCC
>SEGN01000702.1 GCA_004211245.1 Variovorax sp. | reverse complement strand
CTTGCCTTGCAGACGGCCGGATGATCGCGGTCGCGCAATGGCCCGTGCAGGCGCGGCGCGACCTGATCGGCCTCTTCACGGACATCGACGACACGCTGACGACCGAAGGTGCGATCACGGCGGACGCACTCGAGGCCCTGGCCGACCTGAACGCCGCCGGGTTGCATGTGGTCGCGATCACCGGGCGCCCCGTCGGCTGGAGCGCGCCCTTCGCGACTGCATGGCCGGTCGACGCCATCGTGGCCGAGAACGGCGCAGTGGCGTTGGTGCGATGCGCCGACGGCACGCTGGACAAGCGCTATCAGCAGGACGCACCCACGCGCGCCGCCAACTTCGCGCGCATGCAGAACGTGCTGGCCGACATCGAAGCGCACGTTCCGGGCGCGCGGCGCGCGACCGACTCGGCGGGGCGCGAATGCGACATCGCGATCGACCACAGCGAGTTCACCCGGCTGAGCGACGCGCAGATCGACGCCGTGGTGCTGCGCATGCGCGACGCGGGCATGCACGCCACCGTGAGCAGCATCCACATCAACGGCTGGTACGGCGACCACAACAAGCTGGTGGGCGCGCGCTGGATCGTACGCGCGCTGTGGGGCCGTGCGCTCGACGCCGAGATGGACCGCTGGGCCTATGTCGGCGACTCCACCAACGACCAGTTGATGTTCGACGCCTTCGCGCACAGCATCGGCGTGGCGAACATCGCGCGCTTCGTGCCGCATCTGGCCCACCTGCCGCGCTATGTGACGCGGGGCGAACGCGGGGCGGGGTTTGCGGAGGTCGCGCGCGCGATGCTCGCAGCGCGCTGAGTCTGCCTCACTGGCCCTTGGCCAGCCCCAGCTTCTCGATGATCACCTTCTCGCGCGCGACCGTGTCCCGGGCGAACTGGGTGTACTGGGCCGAACTCTTGTAGTCGGGCAGCATGTCGTACTTGCCCAGCGCGGCCACGTAGCTGGGCTCTTCCATCGCCTGCTTGAAGGCGTCGTGCAGCTTCTTCACGACCTCCGGTGGCGTGCC
>SEGN01000701.1 GCA_004211245.1 Variovorax sp. | reverse complement strand
CCGCAGCTTGAGGGGTTCACGACGCATGGATAGAAAAGAAGCGCTCCGCCGCGGTGGCGGAGCCGGCCTGCCAGTGTATCCAGCCGGCGATGACAACTTCAGTTGTCGGTGAAGACCGTCAGCACGCCCGTGTAGCCGTACAGATGGTGTCGCGCGATCTCGCCACCGGCGAAGAAACCCACCAGCGGCACGTCGCCCAGCCCGTGCCGCACGATCTGCAGCTCGGCGCCCGGCGCGCCGAAGTGCGGGCCGCCGCGACCCGAGCAGCTCACGTACACCGCGCCGGCGATGCGACGCGCCGGATGCGGCGCACGCTCGGCCTCGCCGGCCGCGATGGCCGTCGCGGTTTCCAGCGTCTGCTCCTCGGGCTCCAGCTCTTCGCGGATCTCTGCGCAGATGCGCATCAGGTCGGCGCGCGCCGCCTGCGCATTGCGGCGGCAGAAGCTCATGCGCATGCCCGCTTCGGCCTGGTCGGCGATGGCGATGCCGCGCCGCGTGGGATCGAGCCCGATGATGTGGCGCACCAGCACGTCGGCCCCGAGGTCGCCGGTGCGCCGGACGCCGTCGCTTCCGGCGTCGACGAGGCCGATCAGGGTCGCGCGCACGGCGTCGATCGCTTCCTGCGGCTGCTCGAGCGACACCTTGAGTTCCTCGAGCAGGACGTCGAGCGCCGGTCTGCCGTCGAGGGTGAGCAGCACGTTGCCGTCGGCCGAGGTGATCTCGCGCTCGCGAGAGATCGGCTGGCAGCCCTGCGTCACGCGCGAGACCAGCCGCACGCCCTCGCCGAACACCACGCCCGAAAGCCCGCCGCTGAACACGCCGCCGGCGGCGCCATGGCCCTTGATGTTGCCGTTGCCGCCGATTGCGAACTGCAGCGCCCCCGCACGGCCCGAGGCGAGTCCGCCGAACAGGTAGCCGGTGTCGGTGCGAATCGCCAGGTCGCCGATCAGTTCGGGCAGGTCGGGTGTCTCGGCATCGGCGTGCACGAGTGCCGTGTGTGCCTCGAAGCCGGCCATCTC
>SEGN01000235.1 GCA_004211245.1 Variovorax sp. | reverse complement strand
CGCACCATCACGATGAGCGACCCGGCCGCGCTGAAGGCGCTGATCGAGGCGGAAAAGCCCATGCTCGTGGTGCCCGAGATCGAGGCCATCGCCACGCCGATGCTGCAGCAGCTCGAAGACGCCGGCGTGGTGCGCGTGATCCCGACCGCACGCGCCGCGCGCCTCACGATGGACCGTGAAGGCATCCGCCGCCTGGCCGCCGAGACGCTGGGCCTGCCGACCAGCCCCTACAAGTTCTGCGACTCGCTCGACGAATTGCAGGCCGCCATCGACGCGGGGATCGGCTACCCCTGCATCGTCAAGCCCGTGATGAGCAGCTCCGGCAAGGGCCAGAGCAAGATCGACGGCCCGGCCGACGTGCACAAGGCCTGGGACCACGCCATGGCCGGCGGGCGCGTGAGCCATGGCCGGGTCATCGTCGAGGGCTTCATCGACTTCGACTACGAGATCACGCTGCTCACCGTGCGCGCGGTCGGCGCCGACGGCACCGTGCAAACCGCGTTCTGCGAGCCGATAGGCCACCTCCAGGTGAGCGGCGACTACGTCGAAAGCTGGCAACCGCATCCGATGGCACCGGCCGCATTGCAGAAGGCGCAGGACATCGCAGAGAAGGTCACGGCCGACCTCGGCGGGCAGGGCCTGTTCGGCGTCGAGCTGTTCGTGAAGGGCGACGAGGTCTGGTTCAGCGAAGTGAGCCCGCGCCCGCACGACACCGGCATGGTGACGATGGCCACCCAGTGGCAGAACGAGTTCGAGCTGCACGCGCGCGCCATCCTCGGGCTGCCGGTGGACACCGCGCTCAAGAGCGCGGGCGCCAGCGCGGTGATCTACGGCGGCGTCGACGCCACAGGCATCGTGTTCGACGGCGTGGCCGAGGCCATGCGCGTGCCCGGCGCCGACATCCGCCTGTTCGGCAAGCCCGAGAGCTTCGTCAAGCGCCGCATGGGCGTGGCGCTGGTGCATGCGGACGATGTGGAGTCGGCGCGCGCCCGGGCGCGCGAAGCGGCGGCCTGCGTGAAGCCTCGTCGCTAGTTCCTACGCAGGCTGCATGATCGGGCTGACCCGTGCCGCACGCTTCTTCCCCATGATCGGTTTTTCTGATCGGGAATGAACGCATGAACAAGCCTCGCGAAACCAAACAGGACGGCGCAGCCGAGACGCACTGGTCTCAGGCCAGTGACGACGGGTTGCAACGTCCCGCGCCGCAGCAACCGAACGAGCTCGACGAATCCGCGAGCAGCCAGAAAGCCGCCAGTCCGTCGATGGACGCGGTGGGAAAGCTCGCACACCGCGATGCAGAGACCAGCGTCGACACCGATCGGGGCCCCGTGCTGGACGCGGTCTACAACGGCCCGGTCACCGAGGGCCAGCGCGTCGGCGACGAGGAGACGGTCGACGGCCCGCGCGACCCGGCAAAGTCCACGTCTTCGAAGACGCCCTAGCCCGGCGTCGCTGAACCCAACCCAAGGCGCCGCGGCGCGAAAGGACGAACATGACGAATGCAATGAGCCAGAGTGGTGAAGGTTCCCGGCCGACGACCTCCGGCGGCGTCGACAACATCGGCGCTGGCGAGAAGTTCACCGCCAAGCAGGCGCTGGAAGGTGTCGAGGTCACTGGACCCGCGCCGGCTGAAAAGGCGCAGGCCAAGCGACAGGACGCGGCAGCGGCGCAGCGCGACGACTCTGCCCCGTTCAACCTTCATGAGAGCGCGCAGACCGAGCCCAACACCGAGCCCGCGCCCGCCGGGCCACCCACGCCTTAGCATGCGGCCAGGCGCAGGGCATTTAGCCCGCGTTCAGGCGCCGCGCTTGGCGATTTGCGGATCGGCCGGCGCCGTCGATGGTGCCGGCTGCGTGCTGGATTCAGGCTGCTGCTGGCCCTGCGGTCTTGGTTCCTCGGGCGTGGCGCCAGGCGGATTGCCGGCTTCGGCTTCGGTTTTGCTGGTCTGCTTCATGGCCTTTTGAACGTTCATGGTGATCTTTCGAAAGAGAGTGCCTTCACCATGCGCCATCCTCCGCCAGCGCCTGTGAGACGCGATGCGCGGGCGGTGTCGGCCGTGCGCCCGAGCCGGGCCGCGGACGGGCTGCCGCTGTAGCAGCCAGCGCTACGGGTGCCTGCGGATACCGCGATCGCGGCAAGCGTCGCACACTGGGGCTCCATCCACGTCCCCCCGGAGACCCGTTCATGCTGCACCCCCAGGCCCGCGCACTTCTGGACTTCATCGCTGCGCGCGGCGTACCGCCCACCCACACGCTGGACGCGATCGATGCGCGCGCGTTCTATCGCGAGCGCCGCACCGCCACCCAACCGGAGCCGGAGACCGTCGCCGAAGTGCGCGAGTTGTCGGCCCCGGGTGCCGCCGGTCCGATTCCGCTGCGGCTCTACCGCCCGGCGGGCAGCGGGGTCAGCGACGTCTTGCCGGTGCTCGTGTACTACCACGGCGGAGGCTGGGTGATCGGCGACCTGGACACGCACGACGTGCTGTGCCGTGCGCTCTGCAATGGCGCCGGCTGTGCCGTGGTGGCGGTCGACTACCGGCTCGCGCCCGAGCACCGCTTTCCGGCGGCGTTCGACGATGCGCTCGCGGCCACGCGCTGGGTGCGGCAGGAGGCCGCTTCGCTCGGTGTCGACGCCGGCCGGCTCGCGGTCGGCGGCGACAGCGCCGGCGGCAACCTCGCAGCCGCGGTGGCGATCGCGGCGCGCGATGCAGGAGACCTGCCGATCGCCTTCCAGCTGCTGATCTACCCCGCGACCGATCAGCGCCGCGGCCACCCGTCGCACACCACCAACGGCCAGGGCTATCTGCTCGAGAAGGCCACGATGGACTACTTCCACGACCACTACATCGTCGACGCGCGCAGCGACCTCGACTGGCGCGCCTCGCCGCTGCTGCACGACGACCTGTCGAAGCTGCCGCCGGCACTGGTGCTCACGGCCGGCTTCGATCCGCTGCGCGACGAGGGCCTGGCGTTTGCCGATGCGCTGAGCGCGGCCGGCAGCGCCGCCAGCTGCGTCTGCTTCGAGCGCCAGATCCACGGCTTCATCACCATGGGCCGCCTGCTCGACGAAGCGAACACGGCGGTGGGCCTGTGCGCGGCCGAGTTGCGCCGCGCGTTGCGGGCGAACTAGGGAAAGTCCCCGCGCAAATGCCCTGTCGTTGTCGAGCGGCGCCGCTACGATGCCCCGACCTCGACTCGGAGACAACCAGAGCATGCAGGAGACAACCGGCAGCGGCCCACGCACCGCCAGGAAGCGGGGCGAGCGACTCATGTGGATCACCCGGCAGCGCGTGTTCTATGCGGGCCTGCTCGGCGTGGCCGCGGAGCGCACCTTCGGCGGACACGGCGTCTATGTGTCGCCGGCCGGCGCGCCGCCCCTGCGCATCTGCATCGGCGGCGGCGCGTGGCAAAGCGGCGACCTGCTCGTGGTGCCGCCGCAGGTGCCGCACCGTGTGGAGAGCGCCAGCCCGCTGATCCTCAACCTGCTGGTCGAGGCCGAGTCGGTCGATGCAGCGCGGCTGCCGGCCTTTTTGCAGCACTGCGGCTGCGTAACCGCTCCGGACTTCGTGCGGCGCGTGCGCGACGGCCATGCGCGGCTGCTCGCTGGGTCCGGGCGCGAGTGCTTCGACAGCTTCGATTTCGATACGCTCTTCTTCGGCGCCGTGCTCGCGGCGCGCACGCTCGACGCGCGCATCCGCACCGTCATCGACCGCATCAACGCCGACCCGTCCGGCACCGCCTCCGCCGACGCCTGCGCGGCCGCAGTCGGCCTTTCGTTCTCGCGCTTCCTGCATCTCTTCAAGCAGGAAACGGGCGTGACGTTCCGCGCGTTCCGCGCCTGGAAGCGTGCACGCAGCCTGCTGCGCCATGTGCGCGAGCCTTCCACGCTGACCGACATCGCGCTGGACACCGGCTACCCCGATTCCACGCATTTCAGCCATTCGATCCGGCAGGTCTACGGCCTCCGGCCGAGCGACATCCTCGCCGGTTCGCGCCGGCTCGCATTGCACGACGCCGGGCGCGTCGTCCTGTAGACGGGGCACCAGGCTTGCAAGTCCTCCAGCTCCTGATCTCGGGCATTGCGCAGGGCTGCATCTACGGCCTGATCGCGCTCGGCTTCGTGCTGATCTACAAGGCCACCGAAACGGTGAGCTTCGCGCAGGGCGACCTGATGATGCTCGGCGCGTTCGCGGCGTTCGCGGGCATGGCGATGTTCGGCCTGCCGTTCTGGCTGGCGGCGCTGCTCGCCATCGTGGCGATGGCGGCCTTCGGGGTGCTGCTCGAACTGGTGGTCATCCGCCCGATCCTGGGCCAGCCGCAGTTCACGATCGTGATGCTCACCATCGGCATCGCCTACGTCGCGCGCGGGCTCATCACCATGGTGCCGGGCATCGGCACCGACACCAACACGCTGGCCGTGCCGTACAAGGACCAGGTCTGGAACCTCGGGCCGCTGGTGCTCAACGTCGAGCAGATGGTGATCATCGCGGCCACGGCGGTACTGTGCGGCCTTCTGTTCGCGATGTTCCGCTACAGCAAGCTCGGCATCGCGATGCAGGCCAGCTCGCAGAACCAGCTGGCGGCCTACTACATGGGCATTCCGGTCAAGCGGCTCAACGGCCTGGTGTGGGGGCTGGCCGCGGCGGTCGCGGCCATCGCGGGCATGCTGCTCGCGCCCATCACCTTCGTGCACGCCAACATGGGCTTCATCGGGCTCAAGGCCTTTCCGGCGGCGGTGGTGGGCGGCTTCGGCAGCCTGCCGGGCGCGATCGTCGGCGGGCTGGTCATCGGCGTGGTGGAGTCGCTCGCCGGCTTCTATTTGCCCGACGGCTTCAAGGACACGGCACCCTACATCGTGGTGCTGCTGATGCTGATGATCAAGCCGAACGGACTGTTCGGCGAAAAACTCCGCAAGAAGGTGTAGCCGGCCATGCGCTTCATCTTCAAGACCAGCTACGAACAGGACATCACGCTCGCCAGGCATGGCGGGCACCG
>SEGN01000234.1 GCA_004211245.1 Variovorax sp. | reverse complement strand
AAGCTCGGCGCCGAGATCGTGCTGCACACGCGCTTCGAACTCGAAACCGTGATGAAGGAGTTCGAGGCCAAGAAGATCACCATGTTCGCCGGCGTGCCGACGATGTACACGGCCATCGCCAACCATCCGAAGGCGAAGGAGATCGACATGAGCTCGCTCAAGTCCTGCGGCTCGGGCGGCGCGCCGTTGCCGGTGGAAGTGGCGCAGAAGTTCTTTGCGATGACCGGCTGCAACCTCAACGAAGGCTGGGGCATGACAGAGACCTCGCCCACGGGCAGCTTCACCCCGGCGCGCGGCCGTCGCAAGGCCGGCTCCTGCGGCATGCCGCTGCCCGGCATCACGCTGTCGATGCGCAGCCTGGAGGACGCGAACGTGGAGGTGCCGCGCGGCGAACGCGGCGAGCTCTGCATCTCGGGCCCGAACGTGATGAAGGGCTACTGGCACAACGAGGCGGCCACGCGCGAAAGCATGACGCGCGACGGCTTCTTCCGCAGCGGCGACGTGGCGATCATGGACGAGGACGGCTTCGTCTTCATCGTCGACCGCACCAAGGACATGCTGCTGTGCGGCGGATTCAACGTCTACCCGCGCACCATCGAAGAGGCGATCTACGAGCACCCCGCGGTGGAGGAGGTGTCGGTGATCGGCATCCCCGACGCCTACCGCGGCCAGTCGCCCAAGGCCTTCATCAAGCTCAAGGCAGGTGCCGAGCCGCTGACCCTCGACGCACTCAAGACGTTCCTGAAGGACCGGCTCGGCAAGCACGAGATGGTCGGCGAGATCGACGTCCGCGCCGAGCTGCCCAAGACCGCCGTCGGCAAGCTTTCGAAGAAGGAGCTCTACGAAGAAGAGAGCGCAAAGCGGGCTTCGGTCACGACCCCCGCCTGACGTAGAAAAAAGAATACGCCCGGCGGTACCGCACGGGCGTACATTGGGGAGCATTCCAAGGTTCCAGAACGGACAAGCAATGGCAGCAACTTCACGCGCGAGCGCAGCGCTCTCGAGCAAGCAGATCGAGGAGGCCGCGCACCGCGAACGCCTTCGACAAGCCTTGCCGGACACGGTGATCCGCCTCCAGCAGCGCCACGCCGACCAGATCGATGCCAAAGACATCGAGGACTACGTGGCGCTCAACTGGCTCGAGTGGCACGGCGGCGGCCTGCGGCTCACCATCACCGGGCGCAACATACGCGCCCAACTGGCGCCAACGGTCGTCTAGCCACCGTCGGCGCCACGCCGTCACTGGCCGGCGATGATCTGCGCAATGAGGCCGGTCGCGATGGCGGCCAGCACATAGTCGCCGCCCACGCCCACCCACTGATAACCGCGCGGTGGCGCATTGAGGTGGTGGCCGCGCCAGTCGTTCACGACGTAGTTGCGGCCGCGGTATTCGGTCGGCACGCGACCGCCCCGACGCCACTCGGCACGCGGAGCCGGGAAGCCACGGCGGTCGACATGGCGCCCGTCACGGAAGTCCTGGCGATCGCCGCGGCGATCGAACCCGCGACCGTCCGGCCCCGGCCGCTGGTCGCGCTGCTCGAAGCGGCTGTCGCGATCCGGGCCGCGCTGCTGTTGGAAGCGGTCCTGCGCGAAAACGCTGCCGACGCTGGAGAGCGCAAGGGTGGCGGCGACGACGGCGATGGTTCTGGAAGTGAAGGTCATGCTGAACTCCTTGTTTGAATGACGAGTTCAGTGTCTGCGGCGCGTGTGTCGCGTTCACACGCGCCGCGTGCTGCGCGTGTAAAGCCGTGTGTCGACTCAGGTAGCGGGCTTGTCGCTCGGCGTCTTGATGTTGTCCTTGAGCTGCGGGCTCATCGGCAGGCCGATGGCCTGGTTCTTCGGCGGGATCGGGCCCATGAACCACTTGTTGTAGAGCTTCTCGAACTCGCCCGACTTCATCATGCCGGTGATGACGCCGTCGACCAGCGCCTTGAACTGCGGGTCGTCCTTCGGCAGCATGCAGGCGTAGGGCTCGACCTGCAGCGACTCGCCCACCACCTCCAGCTCGTTCGGCGCCTTGGCGTTCGACTTGAGGCCGAACAGCAGGATGTCGTCCATGGCGAACGCGGTGGCACGGTCGCTTTCGACGAGCAGCAGCGCATCGGCATGATCCTTGGCCGACACGATCTCGATGTCGAGCTTCTTTTCCTCGTTGTACTTGCGCACCACCAGCATGTTGGTGGTGCCGGCCGTGATCGCGACCTTCTTGCCCTTCAGGTCGGCGTAGTCCTTCACGCCCGCGGTTTTCTTCACGAGCAGCCGGGTGCCGGTGTAGAAGTGGTTGACGGCGAACGCCACGTCCTTGGCGCGCGCCGTGTTGTTGGTGGTGGAGCCGCATTCCAGGTCCACCGTCCCGTTGCTGATCAACGGGATCCGGTTCTGCGAGGTGACCCCCATCAAGGCCACTTCGAGGTTCGGCTTGTTGAGCTTCTTCTTGACCTCCGCCACCACGGCGTTCGAAATGTCGGCCGAGAAGCCGATCGGCTGCCCGGGACCGTCGAGGTAGCTGAACGGCACGGACGATTCGCGGTAGGCGATCGTGATCTTGTTGGCGCCCGCGATCTTGGCCAGCGTGTCGGCTGCCTGGGCGCCGCCAGCGAGGCCGAGCATCAGCAGGGCGGAGGTCACAGCAGAAATCTTCATGGAGAAAGTCCTTTCGACGGGTGGAGACAGCGGGCGCTCAGTCTAGGAGCGCAGCGCTGGACGCCGCCCCCTCCTTTTCCCGAACGCCCGTAAAGTTGGCGCAGTGCTTGCAGCGAACGCAAGAACAGCACCAACTTCGATATGCACGTCACAGTCCTCGGCGCCGGCATCGTCGGCCTGGCCGCCGCGTGGGAACTCACGCGGCGCGGCCACACGGTCACCGTGATCGACCGCGCCGACCCCGGGCGCGGCGCGAGCGGGGGCAACGGCGGGCAGCTGAGCTACTCGTACGTGCAGCCGCTGGCCGACCCGTCGATCTGGAGGCAGCTGCCCAAGCTGCTGCTGTCGCCCACGTCGCCGCTCAAGCTGCGGCCGCAGCTCGACCCGCACCAGTGGCGCTGGGGCCTCGAATTTCTCGCCGCCTGCAACGCGGCGACTTCGCGCGACACCACCCTGAAGCTGCTGGCGCTCGCGCTGCGCAGTCGGGCCGGTTTCGAGGCGGTGCGCGAGACGCTGCAGCCGGATTGCGACTTCTCCGCCACCGGCAAGCTGGTGATCTATCGCAGCCCGGCGGCACTCGCCGGGGCCGCGCGGCAAGTCGAACTGCAACGCGAACTCGGCAGCGCGCCACAGCGCATCGTGAGTCCCGACGAATGCGTGGCGATCGAGCCGGCACTGGCCGCCGTGCACGGCGAGATCTCGGGCGCGGTCTACACGCCCAGCGAGTGCGCGGCCGACTGCCTGAAGCTCTGCGCCGCGCTGGTCGCGGCGCTGCAGGAGCGCGGCGCGACCTTCCTGCTCGGCGAGGCGGTCGACGGCTTCGCGTTGCGCGGCAACGCCGTGAGCGCAGTGACCACCGGGCGCGGGGCGATCGACGGGGACGTCTTCGTGCTCGCGCTCGGCACCGCCTCGCACACCCTCGCACGCCGGCTCGGCGTGCGGCTGCCGGTGTACCCGCTCAAGGGCTACAGCATCACGCTCGACGTCGACCCGGCGCCGGGCGCCGCGCCGTTCGTGAGCGTGACCGATGCGGCGCACAAGGTCGTGTTCGCACGGCTCGGCCACCGGCTGCGCGTGGCCGGCATGGCCGAACTGGTGGGCCACGACGCATCGATTCCGGCCACGCGCATCGAATCGCTGGTGGCCTCGACCCGCGCGGTGTTTCCGAAGAGCGGCGAGTTCACCGCGTTGAATCCGTGGACGGGCATGCGACCGGCCACGCCGACCGGATTGCCAATCCTCGGACGTCTGCCCGGTGCGCCGAAGAACCTGCTTTTCGACACCGGGCACGGCGCTCTCGGCTTCACGCTGGCCTTCGGCTCGGCCGGGTGCGTGGCCGACGCGCTGGAGCGAGGCTAGTCTTCGGCGCTCGCGCGCGCCATGCGTTCGCTTTTCCAGTAGACGTCGTCGCCGCCGTCTACACGGTTGAGCACGCGCGCGAGCACGAAGAGCAGGTCGCTCAGGCGGTTCAGGTACTGGCGCAGCGCGTCGTTGAGCGTCTCGCCCTGCCCCAAAGCCACCACCGCACGCTCGGCCCGGCGCGCGACGGTGCGGCACACATGCGCGAGCGAAGCCGCACGCGTGCCGGCCGGCAGGATGAATTCCGCGAGCCGCGGCAGCGCGGCGTTGTGCTCGGCCAGCGCGTTGTCCAGCTGCAGCAGCGCCTCGGGCTTGAGCAGCGCGTAGCCGGGCATCGCGAGCTCGCCGCCGAGGTTGAAAAGCTGGTGCTGGATGTCGACCAGCAGTTCGCGCACCGCGTCGGGCATCGGCTCGCACAGCAGCACGCCGATGTGGGAGTTGAGTTCGTCCACGTCGCCCATGGCGTGAACGCGCAGATGGTCTTTCGGCACGCGCGTGTTGTCGCCGAGGCCGGTGGTGCCGTCGTCGCCGGTGCGGGTGGCGATCTGGGTGAGGCGATTGCCCATGAGGGTGGCTTTCTGGAGTGCGGTTCTTAGAATGGTAGACCCCTCCAGGAGACCCGCCGATGAACGCGCCCACCACCCTCGCCCATCTCACGCCCGACATCGCCCAGCGCGAGGTGCCGGAGGCGCTGATCGAGGCGCTCAAGGCGCGCTTCGGCGCCAACTGTTCCACCGCGCTCGCAGTGCGCACCCAGCATGGGCGCGACGAGTCTTCGTTCGAAGCGCCGCCTCCGGCCGCAGTGGTGTTCGCCGAATGCACGCAGGACGTGGCCGATGCGGTCAGGCTGGCCAGCGGGCACAGCGTGCTCCATCGGCGGCATGACCGCCACGCGCGCGAGCGGCACGAATGCGGTGCGCTACGGCACGATGCGCGAGAACGTGCTCGCGCTGGAGGTGGTCACGGCCAGCGGCGAGGTGATCCGCACCGGCACGCGCGCCAAGAAATCATCGGCCGGCTACGACCTGACGCGGCTCATGGTCGGCAGCGAAGGCACGCTCGGCGTGGTCACCGAGATCACGCTGCGCATCTACCCGCTGCCCGAAGCGGTGTCGGCTGCGATCTGCTCGTTCCCGAGCATCGAGGCGGCCGTGCGCACCACCATCGAGATGATCCAGCTCGGCGTGCCGATCGCGCGCGTGGAACTCATCGACGTGAACACGGTGCGCATGGTCAACGCGTATTCCAAACTCACGCTGCGCGAAGAGCCGATGCTGCTGATGGAATTCCACGGCTCGCCGGCCGGCGTGAAGGAGCAGGCCGAGACGGTGCAGGAACTCGCCAGCGGCCACGGCGGCAACGCCTTCGAATGGGCCAGCACGCCGGAAGAGCGCACGCGTCTCTGGACCGCGCGCCACAACAGCTATTTCGCGGCGATCCAGTCGCGGCCCGGCTGCCGCGCGATCAGCACCGACACCTGCGTGCCGATCTCGCGGCTGGCCGACTGCCTGCTCGAATCGGTGGCGGAGGTGGACGCGAGTGGCATCCCCTACTTTCTGGTCGGCCACGTCGGCGACGGCAATTTCCACTTCGGCTACCTGATCGACCCCAACGATGCCGAAGAGCGTGCCAAGGCCGAGGCGCTGAACCACGCGCTGGTGATGCGCGCCATTGCGCTGGAAGGTACCTGCACCGGCGAACACGGCATCGGCCTGCACAAGATGGACTTTCTCGTCACCGAAGCCGGCGCCGGCGCGGTCGACATGATGCGCACCATCAAGCGCGCGCTCGACCCGAAGAACATCATGAACCCGGGCAAGATCTTCGCGGGGTAGGGTCGCCGGACCCAACGAAAAAGCCCGGCAATGCCGGGCTTCTTGTCGAGCGCGCTGCGCTTATTTCCGGCGGCGCGGTGGCGCCTTTTCGGCCGGCGCCGAAGTTTGCGACGGTGCGGCGCCGCCGTCCACGCCCAGGCGTCCACCGCCGCCGAGGCCCTGGCCCTGCACGGCCTGCGCCTTGTAGTTGCGCAGCGAGACCACGAGCTGGTTGTACGAATCCATGAAGGCGGCCGCGATCACCTTGCCTTGCGGCGTGCGCGAGTAGCCACCGATGGCACCTGCGGCACCGCCGCCCACGCCGCCGAGGAAGCCGCCGAAGTCGGTCTTCGACGCGCTGCCCTCCGACACGCCGATCTGCACACCGGAGCGGTTGTCGATCAGCGTCAGCATCGTGCTGGCTTCCTTGGTCTGCAGGCTGCCGCCGAGGCCGGCGAGCGCGGCGCCATAGCGGCCACGGCCCACCACGCCGCCGAGCGCCGCACCCATGCCGCCGGCGTCGCTGTTGTTGATGATGACCTCCGGCGAGATGCCGTAGTCCGACGCGACCATCTGGCCCTTGCCGAAGTTGCTGCCCTGGCGCATTTCGCCGGACTGCATGATCGCGCGCTCGCGATTCATGGCGTTCATGCCGGCCGCGCCGCGCTCGACCACCACGAAGCAGTTCGATTGCTGGATCAGCAGGCGCAACAGGGTGGAGGTGGGGGGCAGTTTGTATTCACCGGTGATGATGGTGTACCACCCGGCCGACTGATTTTCGATCAGCGACACGGTGCCCAGCGGCGAGGCGCAACGCTCCAGCGCGCTGCTGGCATTGGCCGACGCGGAGCCGGCCGCGCTGCCGGTCGCCACGGTCTTGGCAGACTGGCTGCCCATCTGCATGTCGGTGGTCTGGCAGCCGGTCAAGAGCAGCGCACCAACGGCGAGCACGGCAAGTTTGAATTTGGCTTGGCGCATGAGGTTCAGTCCCTTGAAACTTCGGTCAGAAAAAGTAACCCGGGAGCATAAGCGCAAAGAGCGCCCCAGCCAATTGCCGAAAGTGATGGCAGTGAGGACTATGTCATCCGGCGGATGCGTTCGATCAGGCCGTTCAGTGCATCCAGCGACCCGAAATGGATGGCGAGCTCGCCACTCTCCGTCAGTTTGCCGCCGCGCTTGCTGCGCCTCTTGATCCGCACTTCGACCTCGGCGGTGAGCAGGTCGGCGAGTTCTTCTTCCACCCGCTGCAGGTCGCGCGACTTTTCCTGGACGCGTGGCTGGCGCGGCGAGGACAGATTGAAGTCGGCACCGAGCTTCTTGACCAGCGCCTCGGTCTCGCGCACCGACAGCTTGCGCGCCACGATCTGGCTCGCGGCCGTGATCTGCATGGCCTTGTCGAGCGCGAGCAGCGCGCGTGCATGGCCCATGTCGAGGTCGCCCGCCATCAGCAGGGCCTGCGCCGGCTCGGCCAGGTTCAGCAGGCGCAGCAGGTTGCTGGCGGCGCTGCGTGAACGGCCGACGGCCTGGGCCGCAAGTTCGTGAGTGAGCCCAAACTCGGCCACCAGGCGTTGCAGGCCTTGCGCTTCTTCCAGCGGATTCAAGTCTTCGCGCTGGATGTTCTCGATCAGCGACATGGCGGCGGCCGACTCGTTCGGCACGTCGCGCACCAGCACCGGCACGCTGTCCAGGCCGGCCAGCTTGGCTGCGCGAAAGCGGCGCTCGCCCGCAATGATTTCGTACTCGGCGTTCTTGGCGGCTGCAGATGCCGCGTCGAGTCGCCGCACCAGAATCGGCTGCATGATGCCCTGCACCTTGATGCTCTCGGCCAGCTCGTAGAGCGCGCCTTCGTCCATGCGCGTGCGTGGCTGGTAGACGCCCGGCACCATCTGGTCGAGCATCAACGTGTGGGGGGCCTGCGGCTGCGCGCTGTCGAGACGGGCTTCTCCCGATTCGCTGGCGGTCGGGCCGAGCAGGGCTTCGAGTCCGCGGCCGAGGCCCTTGGGTTTCTTGGTGGCCATGGGTCAATGTTCTTTCAGGAATTCGGTCAGCAGTTTGCGGCCCTCGGGCCAGTCGCCCAGGCCTGATTCACCATTCAAGTGGCCCCCGGTGCCGGCGTCGATGAAGCGTGCGCCCCAGTCGCGCGCCATCTGGCGGGCACGCGCCGGGTCGCAGTACGGATCGTCGTTGGCCGCGACCATGATGGCCGGAAACGGCAGCGGGTCGCGCACGATCGGCGCCCAGCCCGGAATCATCTGGCGCACGTCGTCGCGCTCCAGGTCGCCCGGCGCCACCAGCATGGCCGCCCGAACCTTGTGCGTGTTGCGCGAATGCGCAGCCCATGCCGCCACCAGGAGGCAGCCCAGGCTGTGCGCCACGAGCGTCACGGGTGCGCTCGTCGCCAGCAGCTCCTCTTCCAGGCGCGCCAGCCAGTCGCCGCGCAGCGGGCGCTGCCAGTCGTGCTGCTCGACCCGGTGATCACCGTACACCGCTTCCCAACGGCTCTGCCAGTGGGAGGCGTCGCTGTTGAGCCAGCCGGGCAAAAGCCAGATTCCGGATGTCATCGTGCTACGAATTTGATAGCGCTGCCTGGCCGACGGCCGCGCTAGAGCGCGTTCTGCACAGGAACCTCTGCCGGCGCGTTTGCGCTGGCGGGCGGCATCTTCTCCACCATCTCCTGCGCGAAGGCGACGAACGCCTGGCTGCCCTTGGCAGCAGGGTCGAACACCACGCCCGGCAGTCCGTAACTCGGCGCTTCAGCCAACCGCACATTGCGCGGGATCACGGTGTCGAACACCTTGCTGCCGAAGTGCGCCTTCAACTGGTCGCTGACCTGTTGCTGGAGCGTGATGCGGGGGTCGAACATCACGCGCAGCAGGCCGATGATCTGCAGGTTCTTGTTGAGGTTGGCATGCACCTGCTTGATGGTGTTGACGAGGTCGGTCAGCCCTTCGAGCGCGAAATATTCGCACTGCATCGGCACGATCACGCCGTGCGCGGCACACAGGCCATTGAGCGTGAGCAGGCTCAGGCTGGGCGGACAGTCGATCAGGACGAAGTCGTATTCGGCACCGACCGAGGCCAGCGCGGTTCGCAGTCGCTTCTCGCGGCGATCGAGTGCCACCATCTCCACTTCGGCGCCGGCCAGTTCGCGATTGGCGCCCAGCACGTCGTAGCCGCACTTCTCGGCCCGCAGCCGGGCTTCCGCCACGGTCGCCGACTCGAGGAGCACGTCATAGACCGTGAGTTCGAGCTTGCGTTTGTCGATGCCCGAACCCATGGTGGCATTGCCTTGCGGATCGAGGTCGATCATCAGGACGCGCTGACCGACTTTGGCCAGCCCTGCCGCGAGATTGACCGTGGTGGTCGTCTTGCCGACGCCGCCCTTCTGATTGGCGATGCAAAAAATCCGGGCCATGGTGTCTTCAGCGGGAGATCGCGAGCTTGACGCCGAAGGCGATCAAGAACACGCCGGCCAACTTTTCCAAGGTGGCCGAGATGCGCGGGTTGGCCCGAAGCCGCCCCGCAAGAAAATGGGTCAGCAGCGTGGCCGTCAGGCCGTAGAGAAACGTCAGAACAGCGATGGTCAACGCCATCACGCCGAAGGTGGCGACACCCTGGTGCTGTGCCGGATCGATGAAGAGCGGGAAAAAGGCCATGTAAAACACGATGGCCTTCGGATTCAGCAGCGTGATGGCCAGCGCCTGCCGGAAGTACGCGCGGGGACGGATGTTCAAGATAGGCGCGGCGCCCGGCTTGGCGGTTAACATCCGGAATCCCAGCCAGGCCAGGTAGGCAGCGCCCAGCCATTGCACTCCATGAAAAACGGCGGGGTAGGCTGCAAGCAATGCCGCAACGCCTGCCACCGCCGCCCACATCAAGACCTGGTCGCCGGCAATGACGCCAAAGGTGGCCGCAAGACCGCCACGGATGCCGCCCTTGCCCGTCGAGGTGATCAACGCCAGATTGCCCGGCCCGGGAATCAGCAGGAACACAACGATGGCCGCGACGAACGCGCCGTAATCAGCAATGCCGAACATGGAAAGGGCCGCAA
>SEGN01000700.1 GCA_004211245.1 Variovorax sp. | reverse complement strand
GTCGTCAGGTTGACGCGGTGGTGGTCGGGTTGATGGGGGTCGGGTTCAGTCCGCGGCGATCTCGCCGCCGATGGCGTGGTCGGCGGCGAAGGCGGCGGTAAGCGCGTGCAATGCGAGGTCGTTCACCGCGCGCGGGTGTCCGCGTGAGGCGCCCACGGATGAGCCCGATCGCGTCGTCGGAGAACAGGGTCTCGTCGCGGCCGGCGATGCGACAGTGGTGGCGGATGTAGTCGGCGGTGTCGGCTGCGCTCATCCCGGCGATCGTGTAGCGCACGGCGATGCGCTGGTCCAGCGCGGCGAGCACACCGAGGCGGAGGCGGTGCCGCAGGGTAGGTTGGCCGACCAGCACGACCGCGAACGGGGACCCGGAGAGTCCCGCTCGTGGTTGGTGAGCAGGCGGATCGCTTCGAGCTGGTGGTTTCCGATGCGTTGCTGCTTCTGGTTCATGAACTGAAATCGAGATCTCTTCCGCAGCAAAGTAATACACGACAGCAGCATCTGTGTCGACTGCCGCTCGATCGGGCACGGACGTGGCCTCGATCGCAGAGATCGTCGGTGCGGCGCGGGCGATCCTGGTCACGACGAGGCGGAGGCGCTGAACGCCGTCCTGGCGGGCGGTGGGCCCCGGCACGCCCACAGGGCCGTGTTCCGGCTCCCAGGCACGCCCCCAGCGGCGAGCCCGGCCGGTTCCTGATCCGGCCCCGATCCGGTCATGATCAGGACTCCGGGAGCAGGCAGAACCTGGACCGGGAACCGGCACGGCAGTATCAGCGGCATGATGGAGATGCTGCCGTGGCCTGCGTGCGTGATGCGGGGGTGTGGTCCTGCTGCTCGTGGGGTGCAGTGATCGCTCGATCAGCGGCACGAGCGGATAGGTGCAGACGCGGGAGCTTCCCGATCGGTGGAGCAGAATGGGGTGCCATGGACGATGTGGAGTTGGTCGAGCAGGTGCGGCGGCGGTGGGAGCAGGGTGTCCCGCCGAAGGTGATCGCGCGTGCTCTGGGCGTGCGGCCGTCGGTGGTGG
>SEGN01000699.1 GCA_004211245.1 Variovorax sp. | reverse complement strand
TGATCGGACCGTAGGCGCTCTCGACGTTGAGGAGCTGGAGGACGGGTTTTTCTTCGTCGCTCATGGGGTTGCTCCGTTCGGGGTGCGTCGGCGGGCGGTATGCGCCGGGCCGGACGACGCGGACAAGTTGGGGTTGCCCGAAGAGAAGACCGGCTGCGTCCAAACCAACCAGCCCGGTGTGCGGTGCGCGCTGGCCGAGCCCTTCTGCGCCGCCGAGGCGCGCAGCGCGAGCGGGCGCGCGTGCCGAAGGACACGCGCTTCGTTGACTGACTCGTCGCAGCTGTTTGAGCGCAGTGAACGAAGTGAACGCAGCGAGTTCTGCGACGGCCCGCTCGCGCGAGCACCGCAGGGCAGCCCGAAGGGCCGGCGCAGCAGGGCTCGGCCAGCGCGCACGGCACACCGGGCGCTCTCCGCGAGGGGTGTGGCGCAGATCCGGCCGCTCATGCCACAGCCCTCCGCAAACTGCTCACGTCATCCACGGTCCCCAGATAAGCCTCGATGACCTTCGAATCCGATTGCACCTCGCGCGGCGTGCCGGTGGCCAGCACCTCGCCCATGTTCATCGCCAGCACGCGATCCGACACCTTGGACACGAGCGACATGTCGTGCTCCACCATCAGCACCGACACGCCGAGCTCATGCTGGATGTCCTGGATCCAGAACGCCATGTCGGCGGTCTCCTCGACGTTGAGGCCAGACGAGGGCTCGTCGAGCAGCAGCAGCTTCGGCTCGGTACACAGGGCGCGTGCCAGCTCCACCACCTTGCGCACGCCATACGGCAGGCCGGCCACCATCGAATCGCGGTGGTGCTGCAGGTCGAGCAGGTCGATGACCTGCTCTGCCTTCTCGCGCGCAGCGATCTCGGCGCGGCGCGTGGCGGGCGTGAAGAAGACTTCGCTCCAGAAGCCGGTCTGGCGGTGCGTGTGGCGGCCGATCAGCAGGTTGTGCAGCACGGTGGCGTGCTCGAACAGCTCGATGTTCTGGAACGTGCGCGCGATGCCCAGCGCCGCGATGGCATGCGGCGCC
>SEGN01000698.1 GCA_004211245.1 Variovorax sp. | reverse complement strand
AGCACCTGCTCGCGGTAGCCGGCCAGCGCGCCGTCGAGCTGGGCCGATGCGCCCTGCACGCCAGCCTCGCGGCGGCCGCCGTCCAGCAGCGGCAGCGACATCAGCGCGCCGATGCCCCAGGAGCGCGCCGACCACTTGAACAGGTCGCCGAGGTCCGGCGACGCGTAGCCGCCCGCGCCGGTGAGTGCGATGGACGGGAACCAGGCGGCCTTGGCGACGCCGACGCGCGCCTGCGCAGCCTGCATCGTGCGCTGGGCGGCGGCCACGTCGGGGCGGCGCTCCAGCACGGTCGTCGAGCGCGCGCAGCGCCAGGTAGCTCTGAGCGACCTCGGCCTGCACCGCGAGCTTCGCGCTTTGCAGCAGCGCCTCGCGCGAGGCGGCGTCGAGGGCCGCCGCGTTGCTGGCGCCCGAGAGCCGGCCGAACAGGTCGAGCTCCCACGAGACATTGGCGCCGGCCGTGATCAACGTGCCCGGCACCTTGCTGCCGTTGCCACGGTCAAGGCCGGCCCCACGATTCGCGCCGGCACCCAGGCCGACCTGCACCGATCGATCGGCGTCGACCGTGCGGGCGATGGCACGCGCCTCGGCCAGCCGCGCGGCCGCCTGCTGCACGCTGGTGTTGTTGACCGCTGCGCGTTCGACCAGCGCATCGAGCGCCGGATCGTTGAAGACGCGCCACCACGCGCCATCGGCCTGCAGCGGCGCAGCGGCGTCGCGGGCCGCCGCCGTGGCGGTTGCCTGCTCCTTGAACTCGGCCGGCGTGGCGATGCCGCTCGACAGCTCGGCGGTCGAGGCGCAGCCCGCCAGCACGAGGGCCGCCACCAGTGGCAGCAGCGCGCCGCGCAGGTGGGTGAGGGAAAGCTTCTTCGTTGTCATGTTCTGGACTCCTTGTGGGGCGCGCTCATGCGATGGCATGTGGCACTGCGCCATGCAGCTTGAGGGCCCGGTTGCCGGCCAGCCGGCGCATCAGCACGTAGAACACCGGCGTGAGGAACAGACCGAAGGCCGTCACGCCGATCATCCCGGCGAACACCGCGACGCCCATGGCGCTGCGCATCTCGGCGCCGGCGCCGGTGGACAGAACCAGCGGCAGCACACCCATCACGAAGGCCAGCGAGGTCATCAGGATCGGGCGCAGCCGCAGGCGGCTCGCTTCGATCGCGGCCTGCACCGGCGTGCGCCCGGCGAACTCCAGCTCACGTGCGAACTCCACGATCAGGATCGCGTTCTTCGCGCTCAAGCCCACCAGCACGATCAGCCCGATCTGCGTGAAGACGTTGTTGTCGCCGCCCGAGATCCACACGCCGGTCATCGCGGC
>SEGN01000697.1 GCA_004211245.1 Variovorax sp. | reverse complement strand
CCGTCGCGCGCTTGAAGCCGGTGGTCGAGACGTTGGCCAGGTTGTGCGAGATGACGTCGAGCTGCGTCTGCTGCGCTTCCATGCCGGTCTTCGAGATCCAGAGCGAGTTGATCATGGCGTTGTCCTGTCAGGGCGAATGTGAAAGGGCATCAGCCCTGGACGGAAAGCAGTTGCGAGGCCGACTTGTCGGAGGCCTCGGCGGATTGCAGCAGGCGCATCTGCGCGTCGAACTGGCGGGCGGCGGCGATCATGCCGACCATGGTCTCGACCGGGTTCACGTTGGAGCCTTCCAGCGCGCCGGTCTCGACGCGCGCCGTGGTGTCGCTCGGCACCGGCTCCTGCGAGGCGGTGCGGAACAGGCCGTCGTCGCTGCGCTTGAGCGGGTCTTCCTGCGTCGGGGTGGCGAGCTTGAGGCGGCCCAGCGTCGACACCGGCTGGTCGCCGGTCTTGGAGGTCACCGTGCCGTCGCTGCCGATGCTGATGTCGGCGCCAGGCGGCACGTCGATCGGCGCGCCGCCATCCGACAGCACCATCAAGCCGGAGCTGTTGACCAGCGTGCCGGTGGGCGACACCTGCAACGCGCCGGAGCGGCTGTAGGCCTCGGTGCCGTCGAGCCCCTGCACGGCGAGCCAGGCGTTGCCCTGCGCCATCACGTCGAGCGGCCGGCCGGTGCGCTGGGTCGCGCCCGGCGTGCTGTCGTGGCCCGAGGTGGCCTCGAGCGCGAACACGCGGGTGCTGGCGCCGTCGCCGCGCACCGGCACCGCGCGGAAGGTCGACAGCTCGGCCCGGAAGCCCTGCGTCGACGCGTTCGCGAGGTTGTTCGAGAGCACGGCCTGCCGCTGCGCCGCCGCGTTGGCGCCGCTCATCGCGGTGTAGATCAGGTGGTCCATCGGGCAGCGGCTCCGGTCGTGGAATCAGCGATCAGCGCAGGTTGACCAGGGTCGACATGACCTGATCCTGCGTCTTGATGGTCTGTGCGTTGGCCTGGTAGGCGCGCTGCGTGGTCATCATGTTCACGAGCTCGGCCGT
>SEGN01000233.1 GCA_004211245.1 Variovorax sp. | reverse complement strand
CGGACTTAAAATCCGCCGCTTCCTGCAAAGGGGCATGCCGGTTCGATTCCGGCCCCGGGCACCAAACTTACAAGGGAGCAAGACATGCCTCGCTACAACGCTCCGTTCGAAATCCATGTTCACGGCGACGTTCCGCTGCGCGCCGACGTCACGTTCGACCAGATCCAGGAAGCCCTGCAACCGCTCTGGAAATATGCGGGCGCGAAGTCGCTGGCCGATGGCGCAACCAGCTCCTACGAAGAGGAGCCCGGCATCCGCTTCGATTCGAAGGAGCATGTGCTTCAGATGTGCTGGACGGTGCCCGGCGACCAGGACTTCGAATCCCGCCGCGATCATGCAGGTGCAGCGCGACCTGCTGGTCGAGGATGTGGTGAACCTGATGGAGCGCCACTTCGACGGCGCCGAACTCGGCGGCGTGGTCGGCGAGATCGACAAGCTGTTCAGCGAACGCTTCGATGCGCTGGTCAACTCGCTGGAGATCGGCAAGCGCCCGCGCGGCAGCGGCGGCGCGGGCGGCGGCCCGGGCGCGGGCGGCCATGGCGGCGGTCGCCGTCCCCGGCACCTGCACTGACACCAGAAGAGTTCGATGTCGCTCCTCCCTGCATCTGCCCTCAATCCGGGGGTGCGCAAGCGAGAGGTGTTCGGCTGGGTCATGTACGACTTCGCCAACTCGGGCTACACCACCGTCGTGATCACGGCGGTATTCGCGGCGTATTTCGTCGGCGGCATCGCGAAGGGCGCGCCCTGGGCGGCATTTGCCTGGACGTTGTCGCTCAGCATCGCCTACGCCATCGTGATGTTCACGATGCCCGTGATCGGCGCTTGGGCGGATTTGCGTGCCGCGAAAAAGCGCGTGCTGATGGCGGCGACCGCGGGATGCGTGCTCGGCACGGCCGCACTCGCACTCACTCCGCAGTTCTCCGGCGGCGCCGCTGTTGCACTGGCGATGTTGCTGATCATCGTCTCCAACACCTTCTATTCGTATGGCGAATCGCTCACGGGTGCCTTCCTGCCCGAACTGGCCAACGCCGACGGCATGGGCAAGGTGAGCGGCTGGGGTTGGGGTTTCGGCTACGTGGGAGGGATGCTCACGCTGGGCCTGTGCCTTGCCTATGTGCTGTGGGCGCAGTCGCAGGGCCTGCCGGCGGCGCACTTTGTGCCTGTGACGATGCTCGTGACGGCCGCCATTTACGGCGCGGCCGCCTGCGTCACTTTCACGCTGCTGCCGGAACGCGCCCGGGTGCGGCCGGGCGCGAGACGTGTCTCGTGGGCGGATTCGTGGCGGCAACTGCGCGGTACGTTCGAGCAGGCACGGGCCTTCTCGGATTTCATGTGGCTGCTCGCCTGCACCGTGGCCTACCAGGGCGGCGTGGCGGTGGCGATCACGCTGGCGGCCATCTACGCCGAGCAGGTGATCGGGTTCAAGCCACAGGAGACGATGCTGTTGATCTTCGCGCTCAACTCGGCGGCAGCGATCGGCGCTTTCAGTTTCGGTTACCTGCAGGATCGCATCGGCCACAAGATCGCGCTGGCCATCACGCTGGCGGCCTGGGTGGCGGTGTGCGTGATCGCGGGCTCCGTCACCACCAAGGGCGGCTTCTGGGTGGCGGCCGCGATCGCGGGGCTCGCCATGGGTTCCAGCCAATCCGCCGGCCGGGCGATGACCGGAGTGCTCGCCCCGCCGCGGCAGGTCGGGGAGTTCTTCGGCCTGTGGAGTTTTGCGACACGGCTGGCCAGCATCGTCGGCCCGTTGAGCTACGGCGCGATCACCTGGATGACCGGGGGCAACCAGCGCATCGCCATCCTCTCGACGGCGGTCCTGTTCGTTGCCGGCCTGTTGCTGCTGATCCCCATCGACATGAAGCGCGGGCGCGCCGCCGCAGTCGCTGCCGGCTGAGTTATTCGGTGCGCAGCGCCTTCGGCACGCGGTAGCGCTCGCCGTCGTAGCGCAACGTGTAGTTGCGCTCCCTGGACGGAAGCGCTTTCTCGCTGCAGTCGCCGGCTTCCTGCGTCTCTGCGCGGCTTTCGGTATGGACGCGCTGTACCAGCAGGTCCGCGAAGCCCTGGCTGGTGCCGTGCGCGACGGACAGCGTGCCGCGAACTTGTTCGAAGCGGCCGGTGCAACTCGTGTCCCATTCGCCGCGGTCCATGTCGAGCTCGATTTCGTCGAGCACTTTGCGCAGCTTCGGCCCCTGCGCGATGTAGAGCTGCAGTGTTTCGGTGGCGTAAGGATTGGCGCGCGAACTGCCGCGGTAGCGCACGCGAATGCCGAAAGCGCGAGCGTCCGGTGCCAAGGTGTAGCGTGCGGTGTCGATCCGGATGTCCTGGATCGTGATCGCATCTTCGGTCAGTGCTGCCGGCTCGTACAGCCGGCTGACAATGGCGTCCCGCTCGGTGTTGCCGTTGTCCGGTCGCTGGATCACCAGCACTTCGAGATCGTAGGCGGTCACGCCCGGCTCCGGCGAAGGTCTCGGCATCGGCAGCACCACGATGCTGCGCCCCGGGAAGGCCGGCCACGGCTTGCACGCGGCACGCTCCGCGTCGAGTTGGCGCTTCGGGTACAGCTTGGCGTGCATGCGTTCTGCCAGGCCGCTTTCGCACGCGGCCTGCGCCGCCAGGGCGGGCACAGTGAGCAGCAGGGCTGCAACGAGATGCCGAAAGTGCATTGATTGCCTTCAGCCGAGGGCTGTGGCCAGCGGCTTGCCGATCCGCAGGGTCAGCCACTGCGCTGCGGCGGTGGCCAGCGCCTCGGGCGCGCCACTGGTTTCCAGTTGCAGGTCGGCCGTGTCCATGTCGGCCAGCGCGTTCGTCGCCATCAAAAGCCGACGGGTTTGCAATGCCACCGGTGTACCGGTATCGATGAAGCGGACCGCGCTGCCAGCATGACGGCGGAGTTCGTCGGCCGCGAACGGGTAGTGGGTGCAGCCCAGCACCACCGTGTCGACCTGGCCTGGACTGAACCCGAACGGGCCCGCTGCGGCCATGTAGCGCGCGCAAAGCGCTGCCACTTCGGCAGCATCGGAAGCTTCGATGGCGCGCGCCAGGCCGTCGCAGGGCACCAGCCGGAAGGTGGCCTGCCCGGCCAGCGTTGCGTGCAGCGTGCCGAACTTGCTGCTGTCGAGCGTGCCGCGCGTGGCAAGCACCGCGATGTGCCCGGTGGCGCTGAGCGTCACGGCAGGCTTGAGTGCCGGCTCCACGCCCACCAGCGGCAGCGCCGGCCAGGCGGCCCGCAGCAGATGGATCGCGGCCGCGGTGGCGGTGTTGCAAGCCACCACCAAAGCCTTGATCGCATGGCGCTCGACCAGCTGACGTGCGACCGTCAGCGAGCGCGCGGCCACGTATGCGTCGCCGCGTTCACCGTAAGGCGCATGCCCGGCGTCGGCGAAGTACACGAAACGCTCACGCGGCAATTCGGTGCGCAGCGCGTTCAGCACGCTCAGGCCGCCGACGCCGCTGTCGAACACGCCGATGGGGGCGTGGTTCAAGCCGGTTCCAGCATGATGGTCTTGAACTCGCCGCTGGCGATGCGTTTCTGCCACTCGGCGGGGCCGGTGATGTGCGCGCTGGTGCCCCCGGCGTCGACCGCCACCGTGACAGGCATGTCGACCACGTCGAACTCGTAGATGGCTTCCATGCCGAGGTCGGCGAACCCGACGACCCTGGCCGTCTTGATCGCCTTGCTCACCAGGTACGCGGCGCCGCCGACGGCCATGAGATAGGCGCTCTTGTGCTTCTTGATCGCCTCGATGGCCACCGGGCCGCGCTCTGCCTTGCCGATCATCGCGATCAGGCCGGTCTGTGCCAGCATCATCTCGGTGAAGCCGTCCATGCGCGTGGCGGTGGTCGGGCCGGCCGGGCCGACCGCTTCATTGCCCACCGGGTCGACCGGGCCCACGTAGTAGATGACGCGGTTGGTGAAGTCGACGGGCAGCGGTTCGCCCTTCGCCAGCATGTCCGAGATGCGCTTGTGCGCGGCATCGCGGCCCGTGAGCATCTTGCCGTTCAGGAGCAGCGTGTCGCCCGGCTTCCAGCTCGCGACTTCTTCGGGCGTCAGCGTGTCGAGGTTCACCTTCTTGCTCTTGTTGTAGTCGGGTGCCCAGTTCACATCCGGCCAGAGGTCGAGCGAAGGCGGGTCGAGGTAGACCGCACCGCTGCCATCCATCACGAAGTGTGCATGACGCGTGGCCGCGCAGTTCGGAATCATCGCGACCGGCTTGCTGGCCGCGTGCGTCGGGTACATCTTGATCTTGATGTCGAGCACGGTGGACAGGCCGCCCAATCCCTGCGCGCCGATGCCTAGCGCATTGACTTTTTCGTACAGCTCGATGCGCAGCGCCTCGACCTTCGTCAGCTCGGCGCCCGAAGCCTTCTTCGCCTGCAGTTCGTGCATGTCGAGATCGTCCATCAGGCTTTCCTTCGCCATCAGCGCGGCCTTCTCGGCCGTGCCACCGATGCCGATGCCGAGCATGCCGGGCGGGCACCAGCCCGCGCCCATGGTCGGTACCGTCTTGAGCACCCAGTCGACCACGCTGTCACCGGGGTTCAGCATCACGAGCTTGCTCTTGTTCTCGCTGCCGCCGCCCTTGGCCGCGACGGTCACTTCGAGTGTGTTGCCCGGCACGATCTCGGTGAAGATCACGGCGGGCGTGTTGTCCTTGGTGTTCTTGCGGTCGAACTGCGGATCCGCCACGACCGAGGCGCGCAGCGTGTTGTCCGGATGGTTGTAGCCACGGCGCACGCCTTCGTTGATGGCGTCGTCGAGCGACCCCGTAAACCCGCCCCAGCGCACGTCCATGCCCACCTTGAGGAACACGTTGACGATGCCGGTGTCCTGGCAGATCGGGCGCTGGCCGGTCGCGCTCATCTTGCTGTTGGTGAGGATCTGCGCAATCGCATCCTTCGCCGCCGGGCTTTGCTCACGTTCATAGGCCTTGGCCAGGTGCGCGATGTAGTCGGTCGGGTGGTAGTAGCTGATGTACTGGAGCGCGGCGGCGACGGATTCGATCAGGTCGGCCTGCTGGATCGTGGTGGTCATGGTGGCATCGTAGGGTTATGTGGCTGGCGCGATACTGCCAACCTTCCCATTTTCACCGATCGGACGAACATGACGACCCGAACCGAGCGCGACACTTTCGGCCCCATCGACGTTCCATCGGACAGGCTCTGGGGCGCCCAGACGCAGCGATCGCTGCAGAATTTCGACATTTCCGGCGAGCACCAGCCGCGCGAGATCATCACTGCGCTGGCGCAGGTGAAACGCGCTTCGGCGGTGGTCAATCACGCGCTCGGATTGCAGGACGAGAAGAAGACCGGCGCCATCGTCGCCGCCGCCGACGAGGTCATTGCCGGCAAGCA
>SEGN01000232.1 GCA_004211245.1 Variovorax sp. | reverse complement strand
TCGAAGCCCCGCTCGTCGGGGCTTTCTCATTTGTAAACTGGACATCCCATGAAGTTCGTCGACGAAGCCTTCATCGACATCGCCGCCGGCGATGGCGGCAACGGCTGCGTGTCGTTCCGTCATGAGAAGTACAAGGAATTCGGCGGTCCGAACGGGGGCGACGGCGGCCGCGGCGGCCACGTGTTCGCGGTGGCCGACTCCAACCTCAATACGTTGGTCGACTTCCGCTTTTCCCGGCGTCACGACGCCAAGCGTGGACAGCACGGCATGGGCTCCGACATGTTCGGCGCGGCCGGCGACGACATCACGCTGAAAATGCCGGTCGGCACCATCATCAGCGACGCCGAAACCGGCGAGGTGCTGTTCGAACTGCTCACCGACGGGGAAGTCATCACGATCGCCAAAGGGGGCGACGGCGGCTTCGGCAACATGCGTTTCAAGAGCGCCATCAACCGTGCGCCGCGTCAGAAGACGCCCGGCTGGCCCGGCGAGAAGCGCAGCCTCAAGCTCGAGCTCAAGGTGCTCGCCGATGTGGGGCTGCTGGGCATGCCCAATGCCGGCAAGTCGACGCTCATCAGCGCCATCTCGAACGCCCGTCCGCGCATCGCGGACTATCCGTTCACGACCCTGCACCCGAACCTGGGCGTGGTGCGTGTCGGGCCCGAGCAGAGTTTCGTGGTCGCCGACCTCCCGGGACTGATCGAGGGCGCCTCGGAAGGTGCCGGCCTGGGTCACCTTTTCCTTCGCCATCTGCAACGCACACGGCTGTTGCTGCATGTGATCGACATGGCGCCGTTTGATGACAGCGTGGACCCGGTGGTGCAAGCCAAGGCCATCGTCGGCGAACTGAAAAAGTACGACGCGGCGCTGTTCCAGAAGCCCCGCTGGCTGGTGCTCAACAAGCTCGACATGGTGCCCTCCGAAGAGCGCGCTGCGCGTGTCAAGGATTTCGTGAAGCGTCTGCGTTTCAAGGGGCCGGTGTTCGAGATTTCCGCGCTCACCCGCGAGGGGTGCGAGCCGCTCGTCAAGGCGATCTACCAGCACGTCAAGGCGCAGCAGGTGGCCGAGCAGGTGTCCGTGGAAGTCGATCCGCGTTTCGTCGAGCCATCGGCAGAATGAGCCAGAGCACCCGTTCCACCGCGTTGCGCGACGCTCGTCGCATCGTCGTCAAGGTCGGTTCGAGCCTCGTGACCAACGAGGGCCGCGGCCTGGATGAGGGCGCGATCGGCGAATGGTGCCGCCAGCTCGCCGTGCTGGTGCGCGACGGTCGCGAAGTCGTGATGGTGTCGAGCGGGGCCATCGCCGAAGGCATGAAGCGCCTCGGCTGGCGCACCCGGCCGCACGAACTGCACGAGCAGCAGGCGGCAGCGGCGGTCGGCCAGATGGGCCTGGCGCAGATGTACGAGACCAAGCTGCGGGAGAACCACCTGGGCAGCGCGCAGGTGCTGCTGACGCATGCCGACCTGGCCGACCGCGAGCGTTATCTCAACGCGCGATCGACGCTGGTGACCTTGCTGGCGCTCGGCGTGGTGCCGGTGATCAACGAGAACGATACGGTGGTCAACGACGAGATCAAGTTCGGTGACAACGACACACTCGGGGCCTTGGTCGCCAACCTGGTCGAGGCCGACGCACTGATCATCCTCACCGACCAGAAAGGCCTCTACAGTGCCGACCCGCGCAAGGATCCGGCGGCCACATTCGTGCACGAGGCCGTCGCCGGAGATCCGGCGCTCGAAGCGATGGCCGGCGGCGCCGGCTCCAGCCTCGGCCGCGGCGGCATGATCACCAAGATCCTGGCGGCCAAGCGCGCGGCGGGCTCCGGCGCGTCGACCGTGATCGCCTGGGGTCGTGAGCCGGACGCCTTGCTGCGTCTGTCACGAGGTGAGGCCATCGGCACCCTGCTCGTTGCCCAGACACCCAAGCACCAGGCGCGCAAGCGATGGATGGCCGACCATCTGCAAATGCGCGGCGCGGTCACCGTCGACAACGGGGCCGCGGCCAAGGTGAAGGCAGAAGGCAAGAGCCTCTTGCCGATCGGCATGACCGCGGTAGAGGGCGAATTCTCGCGCGGCGACGTGATCGCGGTGCGCGACCTGGCTGGTGTGGAACTCGCGCGCGGTCTGGCCAACTACTCGAGTGCCGAAGCGCGCATGCTGTGCCGCAAGCCGTCGTCCGAGTTCGAGCGGTTGCTCGGCTATATCGCGGAGCCGGAGATGGTGCACCGGGACAACATGGTGCTGATGCCTGGGCCCTGATTCGGCCCGCGGGCTACTGAACGTTGCGGACCGGTTGGCGCATGTTCAGCACCATGTCGCTCACACTCGCGCGCGGTGCATTGCCGCGGCACAGTCCCTGGCTTGCAAGCTGCTGGACGTAGCTCGCGTTCAGATCCCTGAAGCGCTTCCACTGGGGCTCCTTGATCGACTGCCATGCGCCGCCGTTGTAGCGCGCATAAGTTTTCACCTCGGAGGTGCTGCAGCGAATGCCCTCGTAGAACGCATTGGTGGCACCGCCGGCCCGGCTCGCCACCACGACGTAGCGCACCAGGCCGTCGCCCGTGATCGTGATCGTGGCGGGGTCCACGGCGAATTTCAGGTTCATGTACGGCGGCATCTCGATCGGCAGCGAACGGGCTTCGACGAAAGCAGGCGGCGGCGGGGCTTCGGTTTCCGTCCATTCGCGGTCCTGCTCGGTGCGTTTGGGCGGTGGCGGCATGCCGGCTTGCCCCCAGTCGGGATTGGAGGTGTCGTGCGTGCTGCCGCAGGCGGTAAGCACCAGCGCCGCGCAAGCGGCGAGGAGCGTTGCTTCAGCGCGGCGCATGAAGTGGCGCCGCTGGAGCGATGGGGATGTCGGTGGAAGGCTTTGCATTGGGATCGGGGTCGAAGCTGGCGCCGGGCGGCAGCTCGAAATTGGGTTCCTGGCCCGGGGCGGAGGGATGGCGATCGAATTCGCGGCCCCGCACGTTGCTGCGCAGGAAACGGTTACGGAAATCCTGGCGCGGGAGGTAACGCGCCAGTTCGGTCAGCGCCATTTCGTAGACGCCGCGCTTGAATTCGACCACGACATCAAGCGGCACCCAGTAGTCGTGCCAGCGCCATGCGTCGAATTCGGGGTGGTCGGTGGCACGCAGATTCAGGTCCCAGTCGTGCCCGGTCAATTGCAACAGGTACCAGATCTGCTTCTGGCCCTTGTAATGCCCGCGCGCGTCACGGCGGATGAACCGATCCGGCACCTCGTAGCGCAACCAGTCGCGGGTACGGGCCACGATGCGCACATGCTCCGGATGAAGACCCACTTCCTCGTGCAACTCCCGGTACATCGCCTGCTCGGGACTTTCGCCGCGATCGATGCCGCCTTGCGGGAACTGCCAGGAATGGGTGCGTATGCGCTTGCCCCAAAAAACCTGGTTCTTCTGGTTGAGCAGGACGATGCCGACGTTGGGCCTGAAGCCGTCCCGGTCGAGCATAATCAAACCCCAAATTTCAATGAACTGGGTCGATTATGCACGCCGTCTTTCGTGTCGTGTAGTGCTCGGCAAGCGACCGGTTCGGAGGCCTTCATGGCACTCGTCAATCCCTCACTGTTCCTGGCACGCGCAAGATGAAAGCATCCCGTTTCTTTGTCTCCACCCTGAAGGAAGCGCCGGCCGACGCCGAGGTGGCGAGCCACCGTCTCATGATGCGCGCCGGCATGATCAGGAAACTCGGCACCGGCATCTATACGTACATGCCGATGGGGTTGCGCGTGATCCGCAAGGTCGAGGCCATCGTGCGCGAGGAAATGAATCGCGCGGGCGCCGTTGAGCTCACGATGCCGGTGGTGCAGCCGGCCGAGCTCTGGCAGGAGAGCGGCCGCTTCGAGAAGATGGGCCCGGAACTGCTGCGCCTCAAGGACCGGCATGACCGCGACTATGTGATGCAGCCGACCAGCGAAGAGGTCGTGACCGACATCGCGCGCCAGGAAATCCGCAGCTACAAGCAGCTGCCGCGCAACTTCTATCAGATCCAGACCAAGTTCCGTGACGAGCGGCGGCCGCGCTTCGGCTTGATGCGCGGACGCGAATTCATCATGAAGGACGCCTACAGCTTCGATCGCGACCTCGACGCGGCCAAGCTGAGCTACCAAGCCATGTCGGACGCGTACCGCCGTGCTTTCGACCGCTTCGGCCTGCGCTACCGCGCCGTGGCGGCCGACAGCGGCGCCATCGGCGGCGACCTGAGCGAGGAGTTCCAGGTGATCGCCGCCACCGGCGAGGACGCGATCGTCTATTGCCCCGACAGCGAGTACGCGGCCAACATGGAGAAGGCCGAGGCGCTGCCGCCGGCCGGCCCGCGTCCCGCAGCGTGCAACACGCTCGCCAAGACGCCGACGCCGGGCAAGAGCACCTGCGCCGACGTCGCCGAACTCCTCGGCGTGCCGCTTGCCACCACCGTCAAGTCGTTGGTGCTGGCCACCGACAAGCTCGATGCGGCCGGCAACATCGTCGGCGTGCAGGTATGGCTGCTGCTGCTGCGCGGCGACCACGACATGAACGAGATCAAGGTCGGCAAGCTGCCGGGTCTCGACCAGGGCTTTCGCTTCGCCTCGGTCCCGGAGATCGACGAGCATTTCGGCTGCAAGCCGGGCTACCTCGGCCCGCTCAACCTGAAGAAGCCCGTCAAGCTCGTGGCGGACCGGGAAGTTGCCGTGCTGGCCGACTGGACCACCGGTGCCAACGAAGTCGACTTCCACATGACCGGCGTCAATTGGGGGCGCGATCTGCCCGAGCCCGATCTGGTGGCGGACCTGCGCAACGTGGTCGCCGGCGATCCGTCGCCCGACGGGAAGGGCCTGCTGGCCATCGAACGCGGCATCGAGGTCGGCCACGTTTTCGTGCTCGGCACGAAGTACAGCAAGGCCATGAACGCCACCTTCCTGGACGAAGCCGGCAAGCCGCAGTTCCTCGAGATGGGTTGCTACGGCATCGGCATCACGCGTTTGCCGGCTGCAGCGATCGAGCAGAACCACGACGAGCGCGGGATCATCTGGCCCGACGC
>SEGN01000696.1 GCA_004211245.1 Variovorax sp. | reverse complement strand
CCCTTCACCACCTTGCGGCAGATCTTCGACAACTCCCGCTCGAGCGAACGCACGCCGGCTTCCCGGGTGTAGTAGCGCACGATGTCGCGCACTGCTTCCTCGGTGACCAGCAGTTCGTCTTCCTTCACGCCGTTGTTCTTGAGCTGCTTCGGCAGCAGGTACTTCAGCGCGATGTGGGTCTTCTCGTCCTCGGTGTAGCCGGCGAGGCGGATCACTTCCATCCGGTCGAGCAGCGCCGGCGGGATGTTCATCGAGTTCGACGTGGCGACGAACATGACGTCGCTCAGGTCGAAGTCGACCTCCACGTAATGATCGCCGAAAGTGTGGTTCTGCTCCGGGTCGAGCACCTCGAGCAGCGCGCTCGACGGATCGCCGCGGAAATCGGTGCCCAGCTTGTCGATCTCGTCGAGCAGGAACAGCGGATTGCGCGTGCCGATCTTGTTCAGGCTCTGCAACACCTTGCCCGGCAGTGCGCCGATGTAGGTGCGGCGATGCCCGCGGATCTCGGCCTCGTCGCGCATGCCGCCCAGCGCCATGCGCGTGTACTTGCGGCCGGTCGCCTTCGCGATCGACTGGCCGAGCGAGGTCTTGCCCACACCCGGCGGGCCGACCAGGCACAGGATCGGCGCCTTGACCTTGTCGACGCGCTGCTGCACCGCGAGGTATTCCAGGATGCGATCCTTGACCTTGTCGAGGCCATAGTGGTCCTCGTTGAGCACGGCTTCGGCATTGGCCAGGTCGTGCTTGATCTTGGTCTTCTTGCTCCACGGCAGGCCGACCAGCACGTCGATGTAGTTGCGCACCACCGTGGCCTCGGCCGACATGGGCGACATCAGCTTGAGCTTCTTGAGCTCGGCCTCGGCCTTCTTGAGCGCGTCCTTCGGCATCTTCGCGAGCTTGATCTTCTTCTCGATCTCCTCGATGTCGGCACCCTCTTCGCCCTCGCCCAGCTCCTTCTGGATCGCCTTGACCTGCTCGTTGAGGTAGAAGTCGCGCTGGTTCTTTTCCATCTGCCGCTTCACGCGGCCGCG
>SEGN01000695.1 GCA_004211245.1 Variovorax sp. | reverse complement strand
ACCAACACGCTCGAGCTGGCCGAAGCCGGTGCGCCGGTCGACCTGGTGTTCCAGTCGATTGCCGGCACCGAAAAAGCCAATCTCTCGTTCGGCGTGACGCCCGAATTGCTCGACGAAGCCCATGCCGCCGCACTCGCTCTGAAGCGCGGCACGGTCGGCGACAACGTCATGTATTTCGAGACCGGCCAGGGCAGCGCGCTCTCGGCCAACGCCAACTTCGGCGTGGACCAGCAGACCTGCGAAGTGCGCGCCTATGCGCTGGCGCGCCGCTACAAGCCGTTCCTCATCAACACCGTGGTCGGCTTCATCGGCCCCGAGTACCTCTACGACGGCAAGCAGATCATTCGCGCTGGCCTGGAAGATCACTTCTGCGGCAAGCTGCTCGGCCTGCCGATCGGCTGCGACATCTGCTACACCAACCATGCCGAGGCCGACCAGGACGACATGGACACGCTGCTCGTGCTGCTCGGCACCGCGGGCATCAACTTCATCATGGGCGTGCCGGGCGCGGACGACGTGATGCTCAACTACCAGAGCACCTCGTTCCACGACGCGCTGTTCCTGCGCGAGACGCTGGGCCTGAAGCGCGCGCCCGAGTTCGAGGCCTGGCTGCAACGCATGCAGATCACCGATGCCGCGGGCCGATTGGCACCACCCACCTCCAACCGGCTGCTGGCCGACATGGGCGCACTGGCCGCGTTGGGCAGCACCGCGTGAGCGACGACGAACTCGTCACCCCGAGCCCGTGGCGGCAATGGCGCGCCGCCACGCCTGCGCGCCTGGCGCTCGGCCGTGCCGGTGCCGGCATGCCGACCGACGAAACGCTGCGCTTCGGCTGGGCCCATGCGATGGCGCGTGACGCGATCCATGCCGCGCTCGACACCGCCGCGCTGGAGGCCACGCTGCGCGCGGACGGCTGGCAGGTCGCGCAGGCGACGAGCTGCGCCGCCGACCGCACCACCTACCTGCGACGGCCCGACCTCGGGCGCCGCCTCGACGAAGAGGCGGCGCAAACGCTGCACACCGGTGCGG
>SEGN01000694.1 GCA_004211245.1 Variovorax sp. | reverse complement strand
GCGCATTTCTGCATCGCGATGGCGTAGCCCGGCAGCTTCGACGGGCGCAGCTTCGACGTGTCGGGCTGCAGCTTGATGTCGGGCGGCGCGGCCAACGCGTTGAACGCGATCAACACGCAGCAGCCAAGAACGGCGCGGGCCAAAAAAGTGGTGGTTTTCATGGCGTGTCCTCAGGCGATGGTGACCGGCGTGGACTCGACCACATGGCGGCGGTAACCTGCCGGATTCCAGTCCACCGTGGCAGGCTGGCCTTCGCCCTTCTGGTTGGTCGCGCGGACCATGAGCACGGCTCGGCCCTTCTTCGCGAAGCTCACCGGTGCCCGCCATTCCCGAAACGAGAAGCGCCCCAGATCCTTGCCGAGCGTCGCCGCCTTCCAGCTCTGGCCGCCGTCGATGGAGACTTCCACCGTCTTGATGCCGGCACCGCCATCGAAGGCGATGCCCTTGAGTTCGATCGAGCGAGCGGAAGGCAGGATGCCACCGGCCTGGACGCTGGTGATGAAGCTGCGCACGGGCAGCGTCGAGATCGGCCGCGTCTTCGCCGCTGCGGAACCCGGTGCCACGCACTGGCAGTCGTTGTCGGGCACGCGGTAGGCGGTCGTCATGAACAGCGCGTCATGGCCGTCGAACACATGGTCGATGACCTCGATTTCCGAGAGGTGCTTGACCCAGTAGGTGCCGAAGTAGCCCGGCACGATGAGCTTGACCGGGTAGCCGTTGAGGAACGGAAGGTCCTTGCCGTTCATGCTCCACGCGAGCATCGGTTCGTCCTGCAGCGCGTGTTCGATGTCCAGCGCCTTGCGGAAATCCGAGGTCGCGGGCAGCACCGGCGTGTCGAGGCCGTTGAAGGTCACCTGTCGGGCACCCGCAGCCACACCCGCCTTCTCGAGCACCTTGCGCAGCGGCACGCCGAACCAGCGGGCATTGCCCATCGCGCCATTGGCGAGCTGGGCGCCGAAGACGCGCGGCGACGAGTACCCGCGGCTGTTGCCGGAACACTGATTGACCGCCACCACTTCCACAGGCTCTGCCA
>SEGN01000693.1 GCA_004211245.1 Variovorax sp. | reverse complement strand
AATACGGCGGCACCCCGGCCGACCTGTTCTACCAATTGGTCGTGGCCGAGGAGTTCGCGCGCTGCGGCGGCGGCGGCGTGCAGGCCTCGCTCAACTCGCACAGCATCGCGCTGCCGCCGATCCTCAAGGCCGGCAGCGAAGAGATCAAGCGCCGTGTCATCCCGCCCGTGCTGGCCGGCCAGAAGATCGCCGCGCTGGCCGTGACCGAGCCGTCCGGCGGCTCCGACGTCGCCAACCTGCGGACGACCGCAGTGCGCGACGGCGACCACTATGTCGTGAACGGCGAGAAGACCTTCATCACCTCGGGCATGCGTGCCGATTTCATCACCACCGCCGTGCGAACCGACCCGTCGGTCAAGGGCGCTGGCGGCATCTCGGTGCTGGTGATCGATGGCGACACGCCGGGCCTCACGCGCACGGCGCTCCAGAAGATGGGCTGGTGGAGCTCGGACACGGCGCACCTGCATTTCGACCACTGCCGCGTGCCGGTCGCCAACCTCGTGGGCGAGGAGCACAAGGGCTTCAAGATCGTCATGAACAACTTCAACAGCGAGCGCCTGCTCATGTCGGCGCTGGCCTGCGGGTATGCCGAGGTCTGCCTGCAGGAGGCGCTGGACTGGACGCGACAGCGCACGCTGGCCGGCAGCGCGCTGTCGGAACGCCAGGTGGTGCGCCACAAGCTCATGGACATGACGCTGCGCATCGACGCGGCGCGGGCGCTGCTGTACGACCTGGCGTACCGCATCGAGCACGGCCTCGCGCGGCCGGCGCAACTCGTCGCGCGCGTGTGCCTCGCCAAGGTGCAGGCCACGCAGGCCATGCAGTTCTGCGCCGATCAGGCCGTGCAACTGCTCGGCGGCATGGGCTTCATGCGCGGCACGAAGAGCGAGCGCATCTACCGCGAGGTCAAGGTGATGATGATCGGTGGCGGATCGGAAGAGGTGATGAAGGACCTCGCCGCGCGCCAGTTCGGTGTGTAAGACCCACGGAGACAACCCCCGATGAAGACCATGATCGAAGACCTGCGCGCCGAG
>SEGN01000231.1 GCA_004211245.1 Variovorax sp. | reverse complement strand
CATGTCCACGCCGCACCCCGAGGGCCTGGGTGCCGAACACGCGCTCGACGATGCGCTGGCGCGCGCCGGCCTCTCGACCGACGCGATCGACTACATCAACATGCACGGCACCGCCAGCACGAAGAACGACGAGGTCGAAGGCGGCCTGGTGGCACGGCGTTTTCCGGCCCGCACGCACGCGAGCTCGACCAAGGGCTTCACCGGCCACACGCTCGGCGCCGCCGGCATCGTGGAGGCGGTGATCAGCCTGCTGGCGCTCGAAACCGGGCTGATGCCGGGGACGGTCAACTGCCGCGAGATCGGTTCCGACTTCGGGCCGCAGATCCGGCGGGAGCCTGCGCGCGGCGAAGTGAGGTACGCGCTGTCCAACTCGTTCGGTTTCGGCGGCAACAACTGCGCGCTGATCTTCGGCAGGGGAGCCGCAGCATGAACGCGACCGCCATGCCGACCCTCTACATCGAAGGCCCCGCCTTCTGGGCGCCGCCGCTTCCCGGCTGGGATGCTGCCAGGGCGGCGTTCAGGGGGGAGGGCGCGATGACCGATCCGCCGGCCAAGCGCCCCGCGCCGCAGGTGCTCGCGCCGGCCGAACGCCGCCGCGCGCCCGACACGGTCGCGCTGGCGCTCGAAGTGGCGGCCGCGGCCATTGCCGGCTCGGCCCGCGACGCGAAAGATCTGCCGTGCGTGTTCGCTTCGGCGCACGGCGACCTGGGCATCAACGACTACATGTGCAGCACGCTGGCCAGCGACCCGAAGCTGCTGTCGCCGACCAAGTTCCACAACTCGGTGCACAACGCCGCCGTGGGCTACTGGACCATCGGCACCGGCTGCATGGCCGCCAGCAACTCGTTGAGCGCCTACGAGGCCAGCTTCGCATCCGGCCTGCTCGAAGCCGCCACGCAGTGCGCCGCCGACGAGCGCGCCGTGCTGCTGGTCGGCTACGACGTGCCGGCCGTCGGCCCGCTCAGTTCGGTCACCACCAGCCGTGGTTTGCTGGCCGTGGCCTTCGTGCTGTCGCCGGTGCGCACCGACCGTGCGGTGGCCGCGCTCGACTGGTCGCTCGCTTCAGGCGCCGTACAGGCGCCCGTGCTGCAATCGGAGGCCGCGCGCTTCCTCCACGTGAACGCCATCGCGGACGCGCTGCCATTGTTCGAGGCGCTGGCGCGCGACGATGCCCGGCCCTTGCTGCTGCCGCTGGGCCCGGCCCTTTCGCTTCGACTCAGCCTGCACCATACTGACTGATACATGACAAACACCGCCCTCCCTCCTGCGCACGACGTGGTCATCATGGGGGGCGGGCTGGCCGGCCTGACGCTGGCCCTGCAATTGAAGCAGCGCTTCGACGACATCGACGTGCTGGTGCTGGAGCGGCGCAGCCATCCGGTGCCGCATGCGGCACACAAGGTGGGCGAATCGTCGGTCGAGATCGGCGCGCACTACTTCGACACGGTGCTGGGCCTGAAGCCTCACATGCAGCAAGAGCAGCTGCGCAAGTTCGGCTTCCGCTTCTTCTTCAGCGAGGGCCGTCGCGACATCGACCAGGTCACCGAGATCGGCGCCAGCCGGTACCTGTCGGTGCCGAGCTACCAGATCGACCGTGGCATTTTCGAGAACTACCTCGCCGAGGAAGCTGCCCGCCGCGGTGTGCGTTTCGTCGACAACGCCATGGTGCGCAGCATCGACCTGGCCGAGGCCGGCAGCGAGCTGCACACGTTGCGCTGGTCGCAGGACGGCGTGGAGTGCGACGCACGGTCGCGCTGGGTGGTCGACGCCTGCGGCCGCGCCGGCCTGCTCAAGCGCAAGCTGGATCTGGCGCAGCCGAATGCGCACGAGTGCCATGCGGTGTGGTTCCGCATCAACGACCGCATCACGCTCGACCACTGGAGCGACAACGCCGAATGGCGCGAGCGCTGCGAGCCGCAGGCGCGCTGGCTGTCGACCAACCACCTGGTCGGCGCGGGCTACTGGGTGTGGCTGATCCCGCTGGCGTCGGGCTCGCATTCGGTCGGCATCGTGGCGGACCCGCGCCTCCATCCGCTGGCCACGATGGACACCTTCGACAAGGCGATGGACTGGTTCGCCGAGTTCCAGCCGCGCCTGTTCGACGAGCTCGACGGCAAGCGCGAGCTGCTGCAGGACTTCATGTTCTTCAAGAAGTTTTCCTATGGCTGCAAGCAGGTGTTCTCGGGCAACCGCTGGGCCTTGACCGGCGAGGCCGGGCTGTTCCTCGACCCGTTCTATTCGCCCGGAAGCGACTTCATCGCGATGGGCAACACCTACATCACCGACCTGATCGCGCACGACCGCGCCGGCCATGCGCTGACCGCGCGCGCGCAGCTCTACGACCAGATCTACCACTCGTTCTACGAGAGCACGCTGGCGCTCTACCAGGATCAGTACGGCCTGTTCGGCGACCCCGAAGTGCTGCCGGTCAAGGTGATCTGGGACTACACCTACTACTGGGGCGTGCTGTCGCAGATCTTCTTCCAGGACCGCCTGACCGACCTGCGCGTGCTCGGCAGCCTGAAGGACGAGCTGCAGCATTGCCAGCAGCTCAACATCGCAGTGCAGGGTTTCTTTCGCGAGTGGTCGGCCATGAGCCGCAAACGCAATCCGGCCGTGATGCTCGACCAGGCGGCGCTCCCATGGTTCGCCGAACTCAACCGCAGCCTGAACGACCGGCTCGACGACGATGCGTTTCGCCAGCGCATCCGCGATGCCGTGTCGCAGCTGCGCCAGCTCGCCGGCGAGATCGTGGCGCGCGCCGCCGAGGACCACCCCGAGCTGGGCAGCGGCGCGCTCGGTCCGTTGCTGGCGCAGGCGGCGCCGGGTGCAACGGTCGGCCGTGCCGGGGATCCGATGCTTTTCGCAACGACGCCGGCCCTGGCGTAACTTTCTCTTTTACCCAACTTTACGCGGCGTTCAAGCCGGCTTGCCGGCGCGCGGCGACGATCGTTCCATGAGCACACCGCAACTCCTGATGATCGAAGACGACGCCCGCCTGGCGCAGATGGTGAGCGAATACCTCACCCAGTCGGGCTTTGCCGTCGCGCACGCGCTCGACGGCGCGAGCGGGCTCGAGCAACTGCAGCAGCGCGCGCCCGACCTGGTGGTGCTCGATCTGATGCTTCCCGACATCGACGGTCTCGAAGTCTGCCGCCGCATTCGTGCGCTGCCGGGCGCGCTGGCCAAGGTGTCGGTGCTGATGCTCACGGCCAAGGGCGACCCGATGGACCGCATCATCGGCCTGGAGATCGGCGCCGACGACTACCTGCCCAAGCCATTCGAGCCGCGCGAGTTGCTGGCGCGCATCCGCGCGGTGCTGCGCCGGCGCGGCGAGACGGCGAGCGAAGCGGCTGCCGCGACCCTGATGCGCTTCGGTTCGCTCGAGATCGACCGCAACGCGCGCACCGTGACCGTTGCCGGCGCGCCGGCCGACCTCACGTCCTACCAGTTCGACCTGCTGGTGGCGATGGCCGAGCGCGCCGGCCGCGTGCTCAGCCGCGACCAGATCATGGAGGCCGTGCGCGGCCGCGAACTCGAAGCGTTCGACCGCTCGATCGACGTGCACATGGGCCGCATCCGTGCCGCCATCGAGGTCGATGCCAAGAACCCGAAGCGCATCCTCACCGTGCGCGGTGTCGGCTACGTCTTCGCGAAGCAACAGGACTGATGGTCAATCTCTACGCGCGCCATCTCTACGTCCGCATCTGGCTGGCGGTGGTGGCGGGCGTGGTCATCCTCACACTGGTGGCGGGCTGGATGGTGCGCGTGACGGCCGAGAACGAGCGCGATCGCATCTCGGTGCTGCCGCGCACGGTGATCGTGCGGGACTCGGAAGATCGCATCATCGGCAGCGGCCAGGCCACCCGCGTGCGCGGCCAGGGCCTCGAGTTCGACCTCACGTTGAGCGACGGGCGGGCCCTCACACTGCAGATGCCGCCGCGCGACCAGCAGGCGGGCCCCGCCAGCCGGCCCGGGCCGCCACCGTGGCGCACGCCGTTCGGCTTCACCTGGATGATCGTGCTGGTGGGCGTGGCGGTGGCGCTCGGCGTCTATCCGATCGTGCGGCGCATCACCCAGCGGCTCGAGACATTGCAGCGCGGCGTGCAGCGCTGGGGCGACGGCGACCTGTCGGCACGCGTGCCCGAGCAGGGCGAGGACGAGGTCGCGGATCTTTCGAAGCGTTTCAACGCCGCCGCGGCGCGGGTCGAAACGCTGGTGCGCTCGCACAAGTCGTTGCTGGCCAATGCCTCGCATGAGCTGCGCTCGCCGCTCACGCGCATCCGCATGGGGATCGAGCTGATGGGCACCAACGCGACGCCGTCCGCCGCGACCAAGGCCGAGATCTCGCGCAACATCGGCGAGCTCGACCAACTCATCGACGAGATCCTGCTGGCCAGCCGGCTCGACGCGCACGAGGCCGACATGGGCACGGTGGAGACGGTCGACCTGGTGGGTCTTGCCGCCGAAGAATGCGCGCGTGTCGGCGCTGAACTCGACCTGGTCGAGGGCACGCACAGCGACGGCCTCAGCGTGCCGGGCGTGTCGCGGTTGCTGCGGCGCGCCATCCGCAATCTGCTCGAGAACGCGCGCCGTTACGGCGCGGGGGAGATCAGCGTCGAACTGGCGGCCGACCCCGACAACGCCGAAGTGCGTGTGAACGATCGCGGCCCCGGCGTACCGCCGGCACTGCGCGAGCGCATCTTCGAACCCTTCTACCGTCTGCCCGGCGCAAGCGAGCGGGAGGGCGGCGTCGGCCTCGGGCTGGCGCTGGTGAAGTCGATCGTCGAGCGCCACGGCGGCAGCGTGCGGTGCGAAGACCGCAACGGCGGCGGTGCCAGCTTCGTCATTGCGCTGCCGCGCCACGGCAGCGCCGCCGAATCGCTATCGAAAGCGACGCCGTCGAACACCGTTCACGGGTTGCGCATCGCCGCCACCGTGCTGATGGCGTTGGCGCTCTCGCGCGAGGAGGCGGTGTGGGCGCTGCGCGGCTTCCTGGCCATGTCGGTGGCGGGACTTGCCATGATCGCGCTGTACTACTCGGTCGGCTTTCCGATGACCGAGGCCTTCCGCGGGCTGCTGGTGCTGGTGGGCAACAAGTCGATCAGCAATGCGCTGCTGCTCACCATCTTCGGCGCCACGGCAGCGGTGCTCGGCCTCGCGCTGCTGACGGGGCATCGGCCCTGGCGTGCATTGGTTGCGTTCGGCTTCACCGTGGCCGTGGTCGCGGTCATCACGCTCACGCTGCTGTCGCGCACATCGTTGCTCGCATTGCTGCTGGCGATCGGGCTGGCCTGCGTGCACCAGTGGCGGCGCCAGCTGCGCGCGCTGGCCGTGGCGATGGTGCTGGGGGGCGCGGTGGTCGGCGTGGCGGTATGGCAGACGCCCACGGTGCAGCACAAGTTCGAACTCGGCGTCCAGGAGCTCGAGGCGGCCCAGGCCGGCGCCGTGTCCGAGGGCAGCTGGGTGGTGCGCTACTACATGTACCGCGACACGGCCCGGATGATCATGGACAAGCCGCTCACCGGCTGGGGCATCGGCGGCTGGACCGAGCAATGGCATCTGCGCGGCCCGAAGCTGCTGGCCGACTACAACATGCCCCACAACGACTTCCTCTGGATGGGTGCGCAGGCCGGGCTGCCCGGCGCGCTCAGCCTGCTGGCGATCATCCTGGTGGGTCTCTGGCAGGCCTGGCGCCGGCCCGACCTGACCGGCCGCTTCGCGCTGATGGCGATGTTCGTGCTGCTGGTCGCCACGAGCGCCAATTCGGCCCTGCGCGACGCGCAGATCGGCCTGAGCCTGCTCTGGGTCGCGATGATCTACCTGCGGATGGTGCAGGAGCC
>SEGN01000230.1 GCA_004211245.1 Variovorax sp. | reverse complement strand
AGCCTGGCGTTGTACTCGTCGCGATCGGTGATGTACCAGGTCATGCGCACCATGTGTTGCGGCCCGGCGCCCGCTTCGCGCAGCACCTCCACGATGTTGCGCAGCGCCTGGCCGGTCTGCACAATGAAATCGTCCGACTCGAACTGCTGTTGCGCGTTCCAGCCGATCTGGCCGCCCACGAAGACCTGTGTGCCGCGCGCGGCGATGCCGTTGGCGTAGCCCTTGGGCGGCAGCCATCCGGCCGGTTGCAGATACTGCATCATGGATTTGTCCTCAATTTGAAGCGCTGGAGCTTGCCGGTTTCGGTGCGCGGCAACGCGGGCACGAACTCGATCTCGCGCGGGTATTTGTAGGGTGCGATGCTGGCCTTCACATGGTCCTGCAACGCCTTCACCAGCGCCGCGTCGCCGGTGTGGCCGGACTTGAGCACGCAGTAGGCCTTGACCACGGTACCGCGCTCTTCGTCGGGCTTGCCGACCACGCCGCACTCGGCGACCGCGGGGTGCCGAAGCAGGGCATCCTCGACTTCGGGGCCGCCGATGTTGTAGCCGGCGGACACGATCATGTCGTCGGCACGCGCCTGGTAGAAGAAGTAGCCGTCCTCATCCTGCACGAAGGCGTCGCCAGGGTAGTTCCAGCCGCCCTTCACGTAGGCCGTCTGGCGCGCATCGTCGAGATAGCGGCAGCCGACCGGACCGATCAACGCGAGCTTGCCGACGGTACCGCGCGGCACCTCATTGCCCTGCTCGTCGACCACCTTCGCGGTGAAGCCGGGGACGACCTTGCCGACCGCGCCGCGCCGCACGTCGTCGCCCGCAGAAGAGATGTAGATGTGGAACACCTCGGTGCCGCCGATGCCGTCGAGCATCTCGATGCCGGTCGCGTCCTTCCAGAGCTGGCGCGTGGCGTCGGGCAGCGCTTCGCCGGCGCTCACGCTGATGCGCAGGCTCGGCACGCCATGCTGCTTCGCGAACGGTGCCATCTGCCGGTAGAACGTCGGCGCGGTGTAGCAGATGGTGGCGCCGATCTCGTTGATGAGCCTGACCATGCCCTCGGGCGTATAGCCAGCATCGGGAAAGTAAACCGAAGAACCGGCCCACATCGGATACACCAGCAGCCCGCCGAGACCGAAGGTGAAGGCCAGCGGTGGCGAGCCGATCACGATGTCGTCGCTGCGCGCCTTGAGGACATGACGCGGCCAGGTCTCGCACATGGCCAGCACGTCGCGGTGCGTGGTCACCGGCGCCTTCGGCTTGCCGGTGGTGCCGGAGGTGAAGGCCAGCAGCGCGATGTCGTCCGCAGCCGTGGGACAGGCCGGGAACACGCCAGTCTTCGCCGCGGCGCGCTGTTCGAGCGACTGCGCTTCGTCGGGTTGGTTGAAGGCCACGACGCTCCTCAACACCGGATGGCTCGCGCGTGCCGTCTCCAGTTCGGCCAGCAGCCGGCCATCGCAGAGCGCGGCAACGGGTTGTGACTTGTCGATGATCTCCTCAAGTTCCTTGGCACGCAGCAGCGGCATCGTGGCCACGGCAATCAGGCCGGCCTTCACCACTGCGAGCCAGGCCAGCGCCATCGACACCGAATTGCCACCGCGAAGCAACACGCGGTTGCCAGGCTCGAGGCCCAGGTCTTCCACCAGCACCTGTGCCATCCGGTTGACCTCGACGGCTGCCTGCGCATAGGTCAACGTGCGTTCCGGCGAGCGCAGCATGGCCCGATCGCCGAAGCCCTTGGCCGGCGCCTTGTCGAGCAGCTCTTCGACGAGGTTCAGCTGGGCGGGCAACTGCAGCTCGGGCAGGTCGTAGCGGAACATGGGCAACTGCTCTGGCGGCGGCAGCCGGTCGTGCACGAAGCGGTCGGTTTGGGCGCTCAAGATCTATCCCCGGAGAACGGACTTGCCGATGATGAGTTGCTGGACCTCGGTCGCACCTTCGTAGATGCGCAGCGAGCGGATGTCGCGGTACAGGCTTTCCACCTTGGTGCCGACCTGCACGCCCAGGCCCCCGTGCAATTGCAGTGCCATGTCGATCACGCGCTGCGCGTTTTCCGTGGCGGCCATCTTGGCCATGGCCGCCGCCGCGGTGTAGTCGGCGCCGAGCGCACGGCCGTTGCGCACTGCTTCGTCGCGCATCCAGGCAGCACGATAGGTCAGCAGCGCCGCGGCGTCGACCATGGCAGCCATGTCGCCGAGCTTGGCCTGCGTGAGCTGGAAGTCACCGAGGGTGTGGCCGAACATGCGCCGGCGATGCGCGTGCGCGACGGCTTCGGCCAGCGCGCGGCGCGCCATGCCGAGTGCCGCCGCCGCCACGGACGCGCGAAAGATGTCGAGCGTGCGCATCGCCAGCTTGAAGCCGCCGTTCAACTCGCCGAGCTGCGCCTCGCGCGGCACGTTGCAGCCGTCGAACTGCAGCGTGGCGAGCGGATGCGGCGCCATCACGTGGATGTGTGCCGAGCTGTCGAGCCCCGGGCTGCCCGCGTCGACGATGAAGGCCGTGATGCCGCGCGTGCCGCCGGCCGGGTCGGTCTTGGCGAACACGCAATAGAAGTCGGCGATCCCGCCATTGCTGATCCAGGTCTTGGTGCCGTTCAGGCGCCAGCCGTCGGGCGTCGCCTCGGCGCGCATTGCCATCGCGCCGACATCGGAGCCGGCCTCCGGTTCGCTCAATGCAAAGGCAGCGATCCGGCTGCCGTCGGCCACGCCGGGCAGCCAGGCTGCCTGCTGAGATGCGCTGCCGGCGAGCGTGATCGCGCCGCTGCCCAGGCCCTGCATTGCGAAGGCGAAGTCGGCCAGCGGCGAGTGATAGGCCAGGGTCTCGCGCAGCAGCACCAGTGCACGCGAGTCGAGCTGTTCGAGCGCGCCGCCGAACGCGGCGGGCACGCAGTAGCGCAGCCAGCCGCCGCCGCCGAGCCGCCGCACCCAGTCGCGACAGGCGGCGCGGTCGTCGTGTTCGTCCACGTCCTGCGCCGCGGCCCAGGGCACCAGGCCCTGCGCCAGTTCACGGTGCGCATCGTCGAAGAACGGCAGCGAAAGGTGTGCGGTCGACGGTGGTGTCGGAGGCGGCGTGTTCATGCTCAGTCCCCTGCGAACACGGGCTTGCGCTTGGCCGCGAAGGCCTCGTACGCGCGCTTGAAATCCTCGGTCTGCATGCAGATGGCCTGCGCTTGCGCTTCGGCTTCGATCGCCTGATCGATCGTCATCGACCACTCCTGCGACAGCATGGTCTTGGTCATCCCATGCGCGAACGTGGGACCAGCGGCCAGGTCGCGTGCGACCGCCATCGCTGCGCCAAGCAGCGCGTCGCTGTCGTGCAGTGCGTTGAAGAAGCCCCAGGCATGGCCTTCGGCGGCCGTCATTGCGCGGCCGGTGAACAGCAACTCGGACGCGCGGCCCTGGCCGATCATGCGCGGCAGCAGTGCGCAGGCGCCCATGTCGGCACCGGCCAGCCCGACGCGCGTGAACAGAAACGCAGTCTTGGTCGCCGGCGTGCCATAGCGGAGGTCGCACGCCAGCGCCATCATCGCGCCGGCGCCGGCGCAGATGCCGTCGATCGCGCCGACGATCGGCTGCGGACACTGGCGCATCATCTTGATGAGGTCGCCAGTCATGCGGGTGAACTCGAGCAGCGCCGGCATCTTCATCCCGGTCAGCGGGCCGATGATCTCGTGCACGTCGCCACCCGAACAGAAATTGCCGCCGGCACCGGTGACCACGATGGCCTTCACGTCGGTCGCGTACTGCAGCGCGCGGAACAGGTCGCGCAACTCGGCATACGAGTCGAATGTGAGCGGGTTCTTGCGCTCGGGCCGGTTCAGCGTGATGGTGCCGACACCGTCGGCGAACGACCAGGCGAAATGCCGCGCCGCATAAGCGGCCTTCGGCTCGAACTGCGCCTGCATGGGGTTGCCGGCATCGATGTAGTGCTTCATGCGGTTTCCGTGGGAATGGGTGTATTGGCGTGCTGCTTGACCTTGCCGAGCAGCTTGTGGAGCTGGGCAATCTCTTTGGTGTTGAGCCCGGCGAAGGCCTCGACGATCCAGGCTTCGTGCTGCTGGGCCATGTCGTTGAACTGCTTGCGGCCGCGTGCGGTGAGCCGCACGCGCCAGGCGCGCCGGTCGTTCGCCACGTCGACACGCTCGACCAGGCCCTCGGTGACGAGCTGGTCGGTGATGCCGGTGACATTGCCGCCCGTCACCATCATGCGGCGCGAGAGTTCGTTCATCTTCATGCCATCCGGCACGCGCTCCAGCTGCGACATCAGGTCGAAGCGGGGCAGGGTGGTCGCGAACTGCTCGCGCAGGCCGTTGCGCACCTGCTTCTCGACGAGTTGCGTGCAGGTCAGCAGGCGCAGCCAGAGCCGGAGCTCGTCGGGGTGTTCGCTGTGGGCGCGGGCTTCGAGATCCATCGGGCTCACTCCTCGGGACTCGGGACCTTGGCCGGCGTCTGCTGCACGGGCGCCATGGCGGCCTGTTTCGCGATCTCGCGGTAGAGCTGGTCGCGCCCGGCGATGTACTGCTTCGGCCAGGCAATGGCGCGGCTCTGCAGCTTGGCGGCCTCATGCAGCGTCCAGGCCGGGTCGGCAAGGTGCGGCCGTGCGACGGCGCAAAGGTCGGCACGGCCCGCCGCGATGATGCTGTTGGCCTGGTCGGCATCGGTGATGGCACCGACCGCGATGGTCGAGATGCCGATCTCGTTGCGGATGCGGTCGGCGAACGGCGTCTGGTACATGCGGCCGTAGACCGGCTTCGCAGCGCGCGTGGTCTGGCCCGACGAGACGTCGATGACGTCGCAGCCTGCCCGACTGAACAGGCGCGCGATCGTCACCGCGTCGTCGTCGGTGTTGCCGCCCTCGGCCCAGTCGTGCGCGGAGATGCGCACGCTCATGGGCTTGTCGGCCGGCCACACGGCGCGCATCGCGGCGAACACTTCGAGCGGGTAGCGGCAGCGCTGCACGATGTCGCCGTTGTACTCGTCGGTGCGCTGATTGGTCAGCGGGCTGATGAAGGAGGCCAGCAGGTAGCCGTGCGCGCAATGCAGCTCGAGCCAGTCGAAGCCGGCTTCGACGGCGCGCTGCGT
>SEGN01000229.1 GCA_004211245.1 Variovorax sp. | reverse complement strand
GCGACGAAGCCGGTCAGGCCGCTGCGTGCGCCGTTGGACAGGCCGAGGATGTCGATCGGCGACTTCACCGAGCTCGACGTGATGTTGACGATGCGCCCATAGCCGCGCGCCGCCATGCCGTCGACCGTGGCCTTGATGAGCTCGATCGGCGTGAGCATGTTGGCGTCCACCGCCTTGATCCACGCCTCGCGATCCCAGTCCCGGAAGTCGCCGGGCGGCGGGCCGCCCGCGTTGGTGACGACGATGTCGTAGTCGGCATGCGCGGCGAAGGCTGCGGCGCGGCCTTCCACCGTCGTGATGTCGGCCGCCACAGCCTTGACGAAGGGCGTCCTGCCTGCAATACCGAAGTCCATGTGAATTTCCTTAGCGCCCTGTCCGGGTGAATACGAAGATGCCTGCGATGACCAGCACGGTACCCGCCGCGACCCATGCCGTGAAGGGTTCCCCGAGGATGACCACACCCATCAGGATGGTCGACAACGGGCCGATCATGCCGGTCTGGGCGGCCATGGCAGCGCCGATGCGCTCGATCGCCATCATGACCATCAGCACCGGCACCGCGGTGCACAGTGTGGCATTGAGCACCGACAACCAGATGACTTCGGGGGCGACCGTGAACGCCGCGCTCAAAGGCCGCAACAGCGCGAACTGGGCAATGCACAGCAGGCACGCGACGCTGGTGGCCAGACCGACCAGGCGCAGCGACCCGAGGCGTTTGACGAACTCGCCGCTGTAGACGAGATAGCCCGCATAGCTCACAGCGCTGAGAAAGCACAGGAACGCACCCCAGGCGGCGAGGCCGCCGCCGGCGGCGCCCCTGGCGCTCCAGATCTCGTGGCCGAAAACCAAGGCGACGCCGACGTAGCTGACGAGCATGCCGATGACCTGTGCGCGGGAGGCGCGCCGCCGGTACAGCAGCCAGCCGAACAGCAGCACAAGGGTGGGGTTGAGATAGAGGATGAGCCGCTCGAAGCCGGCGCTGATGTACGCCAGCCCGGCGAAGTCCAGGAAGCTCGCCAGGTAATAGCCGGAAAAGCCCAGTCCGAACACCCCGAGCCAGTCGCGCAGCGTGAGCTTCGGCTTGCCGCGGCCGGCCCACCAGGCCATCACGGCGAACAGCGGCAGCGCGAACAGCATGCGCAGCATGATCAGCGTGACCGCGTCGACGCCATGCCGATAGGCCAGCTTGACGATGATCGCCTTGCCGCTGAATGCGATGGCGCCCAGCGTCGCCAGCACCAGGCCGGTGGCGACACTCTTGGGTACGGCTTGCGCGGGCAGGGCAGGCGTGGCGGGCACTTGTTGCTCAGTACCCCGCGGCCAGGCCGTCGCGCCTCGGGTCGCTGGCGGCGACATAGCCTTCGATACCCGGGTCGCCCGCGCGCCAGATGAACTGGCCGGCGCCGAAATCCTGGTACGAATCGTTGATGACCTCCATGCGGTGGCCAAGCGCGCCGAGACCCTGGATGGTGTCGGCCTTCATCGCAGCCTCGACGTTGATCTCGAGCCCCGCGTTGAAGCGCCAGCGCGGCGCATCGCAGGCGGCCTGCGGGTTCTGCTTGTAGTCGAGCATGCGCACCAGCGTCTGCATGTGGCCCTGCGGCTGCATGTTGCCGCCCATCACGCCGAAGCTCATGACCGGCTGGCCGTCCTTCGTGAGGAACGCCGGGATGATGGTGTGGAACGGCCGCTTGCCCGGGGCCACGACGTTGGGGCTGTCGGCCTTCAGGCTGAAGCCGTGGCCGCGGTTCTGCAGGCTGATGCCGAACTCCGGCTCCACGCAACCCGAGCCGAAGCCCATGAAATTGCTCTGTATGAAGCTGACCATCATGCCGCTCTCGTCCGCGGTCGTGAGGTAGATGGTGCCGCCCTTGACGGGGTTGCCGGCCTTGAAGTCCTGTGCCTTTGTCACGTCGATGAGTCTGGCACGCTCGGCCAGGTAGGCGTCATCGAGCATTTGCGCGGGGGTCACCGTCATCGACGATGGCTCCGAGACGTAGCGGTAGACATCCGCGAAGGCCAGCTTCATCGCCTCGATCTGCAGATGCTGCGAAGCGACCGAATCGACCGGCAGCGAGGCGATGTCGAACTTCTCGAGAATGCCGAGCGCGATCAGCGCGGCGATGCCCTGGCCGTTGGGCGGAATCTCGTGCAGCGTGTAGCCACGGTAGTCGCGCGAGATCGGCGTGACCCATTCGGGCTGGTAGGCCGCAAGATCGGCCACGGTCAGCGCACCGCCCTGCTCCTTCGAAAACTTCGCGAGCGCCTCGGCGATCTCGCCGGTGTAGTAAGCCTCGCCCTTGGTGCGTGCAATGGCCTTCAACGCGCGCGCGGCAGCGGCAAAGCGGAACAGCTCGCCGACTTCGGGCGCACGGCCCCACGGCAGGAAGGCTTGCGCAAACCCGGGCTGCGACTGCAGCACCGGCGTTGCCGCCGCCCACTTGCCCTGCACGACGGGCGGCATCAGGTAGCCGCGTTCGGCGATGTCGATCGCCGGCACCATCAGGTCGGCGAACGGCAGCTTGCCGAAGCGGTCGCTCATCGCCACCCAGCCGCGCACTGCGCCGGGCACGGTGACCGAATCGATCCCGCGCTGCGGCGGTGTCGAGGCGTCGGCACCATGCTTGCGCAGGAAGTACTCGGGCGTCCAGGCCTTCGGCGCCGGGCCGGAGGCGTTGAGGCCATGCAACTGCGTGCCGTCCCACAGGATCGCGAAGGCATCGCTGCCCAGGCCGTTGCTGACCGGTTCGACCAGCGTCATCACGGCCGCCGTGGCGATGGCCGCATCGACCGCATTGCCGCCCTGCTGCAGGATGCGCAGGCCGGCCTGCGCCGCGAGCGGGTGCGAGGTCGACACCACGTTGCGGGCGAACACCGGGATGCGCGTGGAGAGGTAGGGGTTGGCGTAGTCGAATTTCATGACACTGTCTGGTTGTTATTCGTTCGTGATCTTGCGATCGATGACGATTCTTTTCCACTTCGCGGCATCGGCGGCCACCATCGCGGCCTGTTGCTGCGGCGTGCTGATCACAGGCTCGATGCCGAGCCGCGAGAGCTTGTCCTTCATCTCCGGATCGGCCAGGGCCTGGTTCGCCGCCGTGTTGATGCGCGCCACCAGTTCGGCAGGCAGACCCTTCGGCCCATACAGCCCGAACCAGGTGTTGGATTCGAAGCCCGGCAGCACATCGGCCACGGTCGGCAACTCCGGCACCAGCGGGCTGCGCTTGAGCGTCGTGACGGCGAGCGCGCGCAGCCGGCCGTCGCGCACGAATGGCAGCCCGGTCGGCAACGAATCGAACAGCACGTCGACCTTGCCGCTCATGAGGTCAGGCATCGCGAGCGCCGTGCCCTTGTAGGGAATGTGCGTGACGAACACGCCGGCCTGCGACTTGAACAGCTCCGCCGTGAGCTGCACGATGGTGCCGTTGCCGCTCGAGGCGTAGTTGAGCTTGCCGGGGTTCTTCTTCGCGTAGTCGATCCACTCGCGCACGGTCTTCGCCGGCGAACTGTTGGGCACCAGCATGATGCTCGGTGCGTCGCCCACATGCGCGATCGGCGTGAAGTCGCGCACCGTGTCGTAGGGCAGCTTGCTGCTCATGGCCGGACCGATCGAATGCGTGCTGGTGGTGGCCAGCAGCAGCGTGTAACCGTCGGCCGGCGCTTTGGCTGCCATGTCGGAGCCGATCGCGCCGCCCGCGCCGGGCTTGTTGTCGATCACCAGCTGGGCGCCGAGCTTCTCACCCATCTTCTGCGACAGCGTGCGCGCGAACAGGTCGGTGGCGCCGCCGGCCGGAAACGGCACGATCAGGCGAATCGGCTTGGCGGGCCAGGTCTGGGCCATGGCCGGGAGGGCGGCCGACAGCAGGGCCGCGAGGGCAAGACTTCTGCGTTTCATACGGTGGATTCTTTCATGGGCGGCGCGGGGCCGCATGATTGGACGCCGACTGCATTCAAAGAGGAAATGGATTTATTTGATAGATATATGATCCCCTCGCATGAATGTCACCTTGCGGCAGCTTCGCGTGTTCCGTGCCGTGGCGCAGAGCCGCAATTTCAGCCGGGCGGGCGACCAGATCGGACTCACGCAACCGGCCGTGAGCCGCTCGATTCTCGAGCTCGAAAGCCAACTCGGGCTCAAGCTGCTCGATCGCACCACCCGCGAAGTTGCGCTGACCGAGGCAGGCCAGTCACTCGCCGCGCGGCTCGACAGGCTGCTCGACGAACTGGAGCAGACGCTGCTCGACGTGCAGGGGATGGCCAACGCCAGACGCGGCAAGGTGCGCGTGGCGAGCAGCCCCACCCTGTCGGCCAACCTGATGCCGGCCTGCATCGCCGCCTGCGCGCGCGAAGAACCCAACATCGAACTGGTGCTGCTCGACCGCATCCAGCAGGACGTGCTGGACAGCGTGCGCGCCGGCGAGGTCGACTTCGGCGTGGTGATCGAGCCCGCCTCGCAGGACGACCTGCAATGCGAAACCATCCTGGAAGACCCGTTCTGCCTGGTTCTGCCGCCCGGCCACAGGCTGTCCGGACGCAAGCAGGTGCGCTGGTCGGCGCTCGACGGCGAGGCCGTGGTGTTGCTCGACCATGCCTCGGGCAGCCGGCGCCTGATCGACCAGGCACTGGCGCGGCACGGCGCACAGTGCGTGGTACAGCAGCAGGTCGGCCATCCCACCACGGCTTTTCGCATGGTCGAGGCCGGGCTCGGCATCAGCGTGATGCCAGCGCTCGCCGTCCCGCCGGCCGGGCTGCGCAGCCTGGCAGTGCGACCGCTCACGCCGCGCGTGGAGCGCGCCGTGATGCTGGTACACCGCCGCAACCGGGCGCCCGCGCCGCTGGCGCAACGAGTCTGGCAGCTGATCCGGCAGACCACGGCGGCCATGCATCCGGCGCCATGAAAAACGGCACCCGAGGGTGCCGTTCAACATGCCCGGGGCGGCGGTGCCGTCATTCCTCGACGAATGCTTCCTCGCGCTTGGACTTGACCGCCGGCAGCAGCACGATCACCAGCAACAGCACCGCCATTGCCAGCAAGCCCGCCGAGATCGGACGGGTCAGGAACACGCTCCAGTCGCCACGCGACAGCAGCAGTGCACGGCGCAGGTTCTCTTCCATCATCGGCCCGAGGATCAGCCCGAGCAGCAGTGGCGCCGGCTCGCAGCCGAGCTTGATGAAGGTGTAACCCACCACCCCGAAGATCGCCACCATCCAGATGTCGAACACGTTGTTGTTGGTCGAGTACACACCGATCGCACAGAACAGCACGATGGCCGGAAACAGCCAGCGGTATGGAATCGACAGCAGCTTGATCCAGATGCCGATGAGCGGCAGGTTCAGGATGATCAGCATGAGGTTGCCGATCCACATCGAGGCGATCAATCCCCAGAACAGTTCCGGGTTGCTGGTCAT
>SEGN01000228.1 GCA_004211245.1 Variovorax sp. | reverse complement strand
AAAATGGTGAAGGACGCCGAGCTCAACGCCGCCGAGGACAAGAAGAAGGTCGAAGTGGTGCAGGCCCGCAACCAGGGCGAGGCGATGGTGCACAGCGTGCAGAAGTCGCTGGCCGAGCATGGCGACAAGCTCGAAGCCGGCGAGAAGGAAAAGATCGAGGCCTCCATCAAGGACCTGGAAGAAGCCCTCAAGGGCGACGACAAGGCCGCGATCGAGGAAAAGACCAACACGCTGATGAGCGCGAGCCAAAAGCTCGGCGAGAAGATGTATGCCGACGCGCAGGCGGCCGCGGGTGCTGCAGGCGGCCCGGGCGCTGGCCCGGAAGCTGCTGCGCAGAGCGCGCCGCACGACGACAACGTCGTCGACGCCGAAGTCAAGGAAGTCAAGAAGGGCTGATCGCCCTGCCCTGACACAAGGCTGGGTCACCTCGCGGGGTGGTCCAGCCTTTTCCGCTTGTTGAAGACCGCCCGACCCGACCGAACATGGCCACCAAACGCGACTACTACGAAACCCTCGGCGTCCCGAAGAACGCGAGCGAGGAAGAGATCAAGAAGGCTTATCGCAAGCTCGCGATGAAGCACCACCCCGACCGCAACCACGGCGACACCAGCAGCGACGCCGAGGCCAAGTTCAAGGAGGTGAAGGAAGCCTACGAGATGCTGTCGGACGGCCAGAAGCGTGCCGCCTACGACCAGTACGGCCACGCCGGCGTCGACCCGAACATGCGCGGCGGGCCGGGCGCGGAAGGCATGGGCGGCTTCGCCGAGGCCTTCGGCGACATCTTCGGCGACGTGTTCGGCGGTGGTCGTGCACGCGGCGCCGGCGGACGCCAGGTGTACCGCGGCAGCGACCTGAGCTATGCCATGGAAGTCACGCTCGAAGAAGCGGCCGAGGGCAAGGAAGCCCAGATCCGCATCCCGAGCTGGGACGAGTGCGGCACCTGCCACGGCAACGGCGCCAAGCCCGGAACCAAGCCGATCACCTGCACCACCTGCAACGGCGCAGGCGCGGTGCAGATGCGCCAAGGCTTCTTCAGCGTCCAGCAGACGTGCCCGCAATGCCACGGCACCGGCAAGATCATTCCCGAGCCGTGCACGACCTGCCACGGCCAGGGCAAGATCAAGAACAACAAGACGCTGGAAGTGAAGATCCCGGCCGGCATCGACGACGGCATGCGCATCCGCAGCACGGGCAATGGCGAACCGGGCACCAACGGCGGGCCGCCGGGTGATCTCTACATCGAGATCCGGCTCAAGAAGCACGACATCTTCGAGCGCGAAGGCGATGACCTGCACTGCGTGGTGCCGGTCAGCATGACCACCGCGGCGCTGGGCGGCGAGATCAACGTGCCGACGCTCAAGGGCGCCGCCGCCATCGACATTCCCGAAGGCACGCAGAGCGGCAAGCAGTTCCGCCTGCGCGGCAAGGGCATCAAGGGCGTGCGCGGAAGCTACCCGGGCGACCTGTACTGCCATGTGCGCGTCGAAACGCCGGTCAAGCTCACCGAACACCAGCGCAAACTGGTGAAGGAACTCGACGAATCGCTCAAGAAGGGTGGCAACAAGCACAGTCCGACCGACAAGGGCTGGTTCGACAAGGCCAAGGAATTCTTCAGCTGAGCCGAAGGGCGCGGCGCTAGGCCGCTTCGAGCGGCATGGGCTGGGTGGGGTTCGGGTCGTCGAACGCCCTGTCGTGCTCGGCAATCCACTCGCCGAGGCCGTCGCAGGCGCGGGCCACGTCGCGCAGCGACTTGGCAACTTGCGGCAGATGGCCCGACGTCACCGCCTGCTTGCGCCCGGCGCGCACTGCCAGGCGATGCATCAGCAGGGCCTTGGTTTGTGCCGCCTGCAGCGCATCGCGCGTTCGACCGGCCGGGTCGATCGGGAGCTCACGCTCCGCGCGACTCATCTGCGCCGGGAATGCCGTCGCCATGCGCGTGAGGAGGCGAAGGCTGTCGATGTCGTCTGCAGCTTGCTCGCGCAGCACTTCGAGCATGGAAAGCAATTGGAGCGTCTGGCTGGCCAGCCGCCACGCACGGTCCGCCGCGCTCCAGCTCGCGCGGTTGTAAAAACTGTTGTTCAAAGAATAACTCCCTGGTCGACCCACGGCGCCGCAGGGGCAACACCGTTTCCAGGGAGATTTTCCCGCCAGAGGACATCTTTTCAAAGGTCGCCGCTGCGGCAAGCACGCATCGCGCTCGACGTTTGGTGACATACCTCACCGAAGCACCCGGTCCTTGAACGCGGGGGTACGGTGTCAGGCCGTCGGCTGACGCAAACGCGCCCAGGCGTCGGCGGTCGGCGTGGTTCCCGCGCCGGGCTGTTGCGGCAGGCGGAATGCGCCATCGACCACCTCGGCCGGTTCGGTGAAGCAGTCCTTGATCCACGGGATGTACTCGAGCACCTGCACCGCCGGATGGGCATAGGCCAGGTGCACGTGCACCTGGCTCATGTCGCCCGCATGCGGCGCCACCGGCAGCCGGAAAGAATGCGCCGTGGCGCACACCTGCAGCACTTCGGTCAGGCCGGCCAAGCGCGTGACGTCGGGTTGCACCCAGTGAACGGCCTGCTGCGCGAAGAACTCGCTGAAGGCATCGGCCGTGTAGAGCTGCTCTCCGAGCGCCACCGGGATCGAAGTGGCTCGCGCCAGCGCCGCGTGACCCTTGACGTCGTCGTACCAGGTCGGCTCCTCGAACCAGAACACGTCGGAGTCTTCGGCACCGCGGCAGAAGCGCCGGCAAGTGGCCAGGTCCCACTTGCCGTTGCCGTCGATGGCGAGCGTGACGTCGGGCCCGATGGCCCGGCGAACCGACTGCAGGCGACGCAGGTCCCGCTCGACCGAGGATCCGACCTTGATCTTGATGCCGCTGAAGCCCTCGGCGACGGCGCGGCGCGCACCATCGACCAACTGATCGTCGGGAATGCTGAGCCAGCCGATGTCGGTGTTGTAGGCCCGCACGCGTTCGCGCACCTGGCCACCAAGCAACTTCCACAGCGGCACGCCGCCAGCCTTGGCCTTCAAGTCCCACAGCGCGATGTCGATCGCGGCCTGGGCCAAGGTGGTGATGCCGGCGCGCCCCACCCATTGCAGCGCCGGGTTGCGCGCGAGCTTGAGCCAGAGCCGCTGCACGTCATGCGCGTCTTCGCCGATCAGCAGCGGGGCATGGCAGGTTTCGATGCAGCGCGTGACGAGCTGGTCGCCCGGCAGATGCGCGTGCGTGCCAGTGAAGCCGTAGCCCGAGAGGCCGTTGTCGCAGTCGATCTTCGCGCCGACCACGCCCCAGTGCGAGATGGTGTGCGTGCTGTCGGCGATCTGCGAACCCGTGACCGGCACGTGCAGGATGAACGGCGTGACGGCGGTGATCTTCATGGCTGCAGTCGCACCAGCGCCTCGATGGCGAGCGGATAGCCCCTGACGCCGAGTCCCACGATGATGCCGCGTGCCGCCGGCGAGATGAACGAGTGGTGACGGAATTCCTCACGGGCATGCACGTTCGAGATGTGCAGTTCGATCAGCGTCACGCTCGCGCCCTTGATCGCGTCGTGCAGCGCGATGGAAGTGTGGGTGTAGGCACCCGGATTCATCACCACGCCGATCATGGCGCCAGCCGCGATCTCGCGTCCCGCTTCATGCAGCCAGTCGATCAACTGGCCCTCGTGGTTCGATTGCCGGCACTCGACGGCCACGCCAAGCCTGGCGCCAGCCTCCGCGCACATGCGCTCGACATCGGCCAGTGTCTCGTGTCCGTACTGAGCCGGTTCGCGTGTACCGAGCAGGTTGAGGTTGGGGCCATTCAGGACGAGGATTTTTTTCATGGTGGCCGCCATTGTCGTCAGTACCGGATCTGCGCCGTCGCGCGCAACTCGTCGGCCGTCGCGGTGCCGAAGCCGAAGAACTCTACGTACGCCGGAATCATCTCGAACAGCATGTCGGTGCCGACCTGCACCGCACAGCCCTTGTCGAGCGCGGCGCGCAGCAGCGGCGTGTACTCGGACTTCATGACCACCTCGCCCACGAAGGTGCCCGGCGCGATGCGGTCGACGTCGAAAGGCAACGGGTCCCCCTCCTTCATGCCCAGCGGCGTCGCGTTGACCACCACGTCGAAGCCGGCCGGATCCTTCGAGCCGGTCGTCACGCAGAGTTGGGGGTAGTGCGTGCGCAGCCGGTCGGCCAGCGCGTCGACCGAAGCGGTGTGGGTGTCGAACAGCGACAGCCCGGCGACGCCCGCCGCCGCGAGCGACGCCGCGATGGCCGAGCCGACCCCGCCCGCACCCGACACCAGCACGCGAGCGCCCCGCAGCGCGCGGCCCTTGCGCTCGACGCCGCGCACGAAGCCGGCACCGTCGAACTGGTCGCCCAGCAAGGTGCCGTCGGGTCGCTTCAGGATCGCGTTGCAGGCGCCCGCAATGCGCGCGGTGGGCGTGACCTCATCCACCAGGCCCATGGTGGTGACCTTGTGCGGCATCGTGACCAATGCACCGCGCAGGTTGGTCAGCGTCGCGAGCGCCCTGACCACCGCCGGATAGTCTTCGGGCTTTGCACCCATCGGCACCACGACAGCGTCGATTCCCCGGCTGTCGAACCACGGGTTGTAGATCATGGGCGCCTTGAACGATTCGGTCGGATAACCGAGGTGGGCGATGAGGGTGGTTTTGCCGCTGATCATGGTGCATCTCGTGCCGGATTTAGAACGAGCCCCACTTTAAAAGCGGACTTCCCGCCCACCCAGCCGTCATGGCAAAGCGTGATCGACAAACGCACCCGGAAGATCGATGAACGCGCGTTCCCCGGGTTAACCCGCTCAATTGGCCAACAGGGGGTTCCGTTTTTCTTCCATCAAACGCTGCTGCGCCAGGACCGACTGGCATGCCGAATGGCCACGGTATTCGAACTTGGCACACTGCGCCGCCATGCAGCGCGCCTTGGCCAGGAAACCGAGCGCTGCGCATGCGGCTGCCGGGTCGGTGACGACCGCAGCGCGCGGCACCGTGTCCCGTGCGGCCGGCCGCACCTTGGCCAGCGGTGTCGGCCGTGCGGCGGCTGCGGCCACAGCCGCAGGGGCCGCCGCGGGTGCAGCGACCAGC
>SEGN01000692.1 GCA_004211245.1 Variovorax sp. | reverse complement strand
GGCCTGCACTACATGGTGAACAACACCGAGAGCGACGAGAACCTCAAGATCCGCGTGATGGACATCTCCAAGAAGGAGCTGCACAAGACGGTCAAGAAGTTCAAGGGCGCGGCGTGGGACCAGAGCCCGCTGTTCAAGAAGATCTACGAGCAGGAATACGGCCAGTTCGGCGGCGAACCGTTCGGCGCGATCGTCGGCGACTACCACTTCGACCAAAGCCCGCCCGACGTGGAACTGCTCGGCGAGATGGCCAAGATCGCCGCCTCGGCCCATGCGCCCTTCATCACCGGCGCCAGCCCCAACCTGATGCAGATGGAGTCGTGGCAGGAGCTCGCCAACCCGCGCGACCTGACCAAGATCTTCAGCACGCCCGAGTACGCCGGCTGGCGCAGCCTGCGCGAGTCGGACGACTCCAAGTACATCGGCCTGTGCATGCCGCGCTTCCTGGCGCGCACGCCCTATGGCGCGAAGACCAACCCGGTCGAGGAGTTCGACTTCGAGGAAGACGTCGCCGGCGCCGACCACACCAAGTACGCCTGGGCCAACGCGGCCTATGCGATGGCCACCAACATCAACCGCTCGTACAAGCTCTATGGCTGGGGCTCGCGCATCCGCGGCATCGAGTCGGGCGGCGCGGTCGAAAACCTGCCGCTGCACACCTTCCCGAGCGACGACGGCGGCGTCGACCAAAAGTGCCCCACCGAGATCGCCATCAGCGACCGGCGCGAGGCCGAGCTGTCGAAGGCCGGGCTGCTCTCGCTCATCCACCGCAAGAACTCCGACTTCGCGGCCTTCATCGGCGCCCAGTCGCTCAACAAGCCGGCCGAGTACGACGACCCGGACGCCACGGCCAACGCCAATCTCGCGGCGCGGCTGCCCTACCTGTTCGCCTGCAACCGCTTTGCGCACTACCTCAAGTGCATCGTGCGCGACAAGGTCGGCAGCTTCAAGGAGCGCGACGATATGCAGCGCTGGCTCAACAAATGGATCATGAACTACGTCGACGGCGATCCGGCGAACTCGTCCGAGGAAACCAAGGC
>SEGN01000227.1 GCA_004211245.1 Variovorax sp. | reverse complement strand
CGTTTTGCGCGCGTGCTGACGGACTACCGCGACCGCTGCCCCGAAGTGCGGGTCGACATGCACCTGGAAAACCGCAAGATCGACCTTGCCGCGGACGGCTACGACCTGGCGCTGCGTGCAACGCAGGAGCCGTCGCCCGCGCTGATCGCGCGGCCGCTGTGCCGTGTGCAGTTCCATCTCGTCGCGTCCACCGCGTACGTCGGGCGCGTCGGTCGTCCCGCGACGCCGGCCGATCTGAGCAAACTGGCCGCGATCGTGCCGAGTTACGTGAACATCGAAACGCTGACCCTCAAGGGCCCCGGCGGCCGGCAGGCGCCGCTGCGCCTGCAGCCGGTGCTGTTCTCTGACGACACCACGCTCACGCTGCACACCGTGCGTGCCGGGATGGGCATGGCGTTCCTGCCCGAGTGGCTGGTCGACGAGGATCTGGCCGCGGGCTGGCTGACCCGCCTGGTTCCCGACTACTGCGCGCCGCCGGTGACGCTGTTCGCGGTGTACACCAGCCGGCAGTACATGGCGCCGAAGCTGCGCAGCTTCATCGATTTTCTGGGCGAACGCCTCGTGTGAGGGCAGCGCAATGCCAGCCAATGGACGACACGGGGTGTCCCGCGCGGCGGACAGACCACCGTGGCCCCGGCAGCGAAGCTCGATCGGGTGATTGCATTCAACAGACGTTTTTTCACCGCCGCCGCCTTCGCGCTCGGCATCTCGGGGGGAGTGGCGGCGCAACGCCACCCGTCCGCACCCTGGGCGGATCGCCTGCTCCAGGCGCTTCCCCGCATCGATGCAGACAACCGTGCAAGGCTCGGCGTCTACGTGCGCGATCTCGACACCGGCGTGTCGGTTTCCTGGCAGGCCGACCAGCGCTGGTACATCGCGTCGATGGTGAAGGTGCCGGTGGCCATCGCGGTGCTGCGAGGCGTGGAGCGCGGGCAATACACCCTCGACTCCACCGTGACGCTGCGCGCGTCCGACTACGTGGATGGCGCAGGCCTGACCAACAACCACCCGGTCGGCACGCCGCTCGCCATCCGCTTCCTGATGGAGCAGATGATCATCCACAGCGACAACACCGCCAGCGACACGCTGATCGATCTGGTCGGCATCGCGGAGGTCAACGCCGTGGTGGAGCAGTTGGTGCCCGATGGCGGCTTCCGCCGCATCACGAGCCTGGGCGACGTGCGCCGGATGATCTACGGACAGCTGGTGCCCGACACCGATAAGCTGCGCGGCCAGGATCTGCTGCTGCTCAACCGGCAACGCGTCGATGGTGAACGCCTGCAGATGCTCTCGGCGCTGGTCGACACGCCCGTGGCGCGGTTCCGCCTGCCGACACTGGACGCGGCCTACAACGCCTACTACGCGAGCGGCGTCAACTCGGCGCGCCTCGACGCGTATGGCGAACTGCTGGCGCAGCTGGTCGAGGGCCGCGCGCTGCAGCCGGCCACCACCGACTACCTGCTGAAGCTCATGGAGCGTGTGGCCACCGGCGCACGCCGCATCAAGGCCGGCCTGCCACCGGGCGTTCGCTTTGCGCACAAGACCGGCACCCAGCGCCGCCGCGTGTGCGACGCGGGCCTGTTGCGTTTCACCGAAGCCGGCCGGGCGCGCCGCGCCATCGTGGTGGCTTGCGCGCGCGACGAACCGGCGCTCGCGCTGTCGGAATCGGCGCTGGCGCAGGTCGGGGCCGCCCTTTGCCAATCCGGATTGCTGACCGAAGGAATCGCCGATGCACCGCACTGCCATCTGTTGCCGCCTGCTCGCGGCATCTCTTCTCCTGCTGCTGGGAGCTGAACGGGCGCTCGGTGCCGACTGGCGCGACGCGTTGCGCCAGGAGGTCGAACGCATCGACCGCGCCGCGCCGGGCTCGCTCGGCGTGTACGTGAAGAGGCTCGAGGACGGCACCGTCCTCGACTACGGCGCCGACCGCATGTGGTACCTCGGCTCCACCGTCAAGGTGGCGATCGCCATCACCGTGCTGCAACAGGTCGACGCGGGGCAGATGAAGCTGGGCGACACCCTCGTGCTGCAGGAAACCGACCGCATCGAGGCCGGACCGCTCGTGCGGCAGAAGGTCGGCAGCAGGATCACGGTCGACGAGCTGCTGCGGCGCATGCTGGGCGACAGCGACAACACCGCGGCCAACATGCTGATCCGCGCGGTGGGCGAGGACCGCCTCAACGCCACCGCGAAGGCGGCGATGGGCGAACGCAGCCTGCAGCGCCTCACGACGCTCGCCCAGGTGCGCTACGACGTCTATGCAGAGATCCACCCGGACGCGCGCAAGCTGTCGAACGACCAGTTGGTGCGCATCGCCGCAGCGCCGATGGGACCGCAGCGCGTCGAAGCACTGCGCCAGGCACTCGGCGTGCCGCGGACGAGCCTGAAAGCCAAAACCATCGACGAGGCCTATGCGCGCTACTACGAAAAACAGCTCAACGCCGCCACGCTCGAGGGCTACGGCGCCATGCTCGAGAAGCTGGTCCAGGGCAAGCTGCTGAAGCCGGCGAGCATGGAGCGGCTCTTCACCGCCATGAAGATCCGCATCTTCACCAACTACCGCCTGCAGGCCGGCCTGCCGCGCAGTGCGAGCTTCATCCACAAGACCGGCACGCAATACCGGCGGGCCTGCCATGCGGGGGTGATCAACCCGCAGGAGGACGGCGCGAAGGCCATCGTGGTCGCGACCTGCGCCGCAGACATCGACGAACAGAAGGACGCCGGCCGCGTGTTCGAGCAGGTCGGGCGCGCGATCACGCGAACGATGCTGGCCGAACAGGCCGCCGCCCGATAACCGCACGCCAGCCCGGCGGGCCTGGATGTTCGAGAATCGCGGCTGGCGCGACCCGCCGGAGACACACTGCCTTGTTCCGTTTTTTCGAGAAGCTTCTTCACCCCTATCCCCCTGCCGAACCCGCGCTGCCGCCCCATGGCTTTGCCCCCTTCGTGTGGGCCTGCACGCAGGGCGTGCGCGGCAAGATCGCCGCCATGGCACTGCTCACGGCAGCGATGGCAACCTTCGAGGCGCTGCTGTTCGCGATGCTCGGGCGGATCGTCGACTGGCTCGGCGGCCAGGCCCCGGCCACGCTGTGGGCCGACCGTGGCACCACGCTGATGTGGCTCGCCGCTGCCCTGGTCGCCAGCGTCGCGGTGGTGGCGTTGCAGACCATCGTCAAGCACCAGACGTTGGCGGTGAACCTGCCGATGCGTCTGCGCTGGAACTTCCACCGCCTCATGCTCGGCCAGAGCATGGCCTTCTACCAGGACGAGTTTGCCGGGCGCATCACGGCCAAGGTGATGCAGACCGCGCTGGCGGTACGCGAGGTGGTCTTCGTGCTGGCCGACGTGCTGGTGGCGATGGGCGTGTATGTCGCCACCATGATCGTGCTGGCGGCCGTGCTGGACCGTCAGTTGATGATCCCGTTCGTCCTGTGGCTCGCGCTCTACGTGCTGCAGCTGATGTGGTTCGTGCCGCGACTGGGCAAGATCGGCAAGGCGCAGGCCGATGCGCGCGCGCTCATGACCGGCCGCATCACCGACGCCTACACCAACATCGCCACCGTCAAGCTGTTCTCGCACACCCATCGCGAGGCCGGTTTCGCACGCTCGGCCATGAAGGAGTTCATGCACACCGGCTACGGCCAGATGCGGCTGGTGAGCGCGTTCGAGGTCACCAACCACATCCTCAGCATGGGCCTCACGGCCGGCATGGCCGGCATGTCGCTGTGGCTGTGGTCGAACGGCGCCGTCGGCATCGGCGCGGTGGCGGCGTCCACTGCAATGGCACTGCGGCTGCAAGGCATGTCGCACTGGATCATGTGGGAGATGACCAGCCTGTTCGAGAACATCGGCACCGTGCAGGACGGCATGAAGACCCTGTCGCGTCCGCGCACCGTGCTCGACGCGCCGGGCGCCACGGTGCTCGAAGTGCCGCGTGGCGAGGTGCGTTTCGACCATGCGACCTTCAAGTACAGCGACGCGGGCCGGCCTGTCATCGACGACATGACGCTCACCGTGGCGCCGGGCGAGAAGATCGGCCTGGTGGGGCGCTCGGGTGCCGGCAAGTCGACGCTGGTGAACCTGCTTCTGCGCTTCCACGATCTGGAGAGCGGGCGCATCCTGATCGACGGGCAGGACATCGCGAAGGTCACCCAGGATTCGCTGCGCACGCACATCGGCATGGTGACGCAGGACACCTCGCTCATGCACCGCTCCGTGGCCGACAACATCGCCTACGGCCGGCCCGACGCGAGCGACGAAGCCATTCGCGCCGCGGCCGTGCGTGCCGAGGCGCACGACTTCGTCCAGACACTGGGCGACGCGACCGGCCGCCGCGGCTACGAGGCCCACGTGGGCGAGCGCGGCGTGAAGCTTTCCGGCGGCCAGCGCCAGCGCGTGGCGATCGCGCGCGTGATGCTGAAGGACGCGCCGATCCTGCTGCTCGACGAAGCCACCAGCGCGCTCGACTCCGAGGTCGAAGCCGCGATCCAGGCCAGCCTGTACCGGCTGATGGAAGGCAAGACCGTGATCGCCATTGCGCACCGGCTGTCCACCATCGCTGCGATGGACCGGCTGGTGGTGCTCGACGAAGGCCGCATCGTGGAGGAAGGCGACCACAAGACGCTGCTCGCGCAAGGCGGGCTCTACGCCCGTCTGTGGGCGCATCAGAGTGGTGGCTTCCTCGGCGAAGACCCCGATGGCGAAACGGCCTGATTCCTACAGCAGCCGCTCCCCCCTTCCGACAGGCGCGAACCGCCTGGCACGCGGAAACTCGACCGGTCTTAAACAAAGAGGAGTCCTCGCCGTGAATTCCATCATCTACATCGTCGGTCTGGTCGTGGTCGTGGTCGCTGTCCTGTCGTTCTTCGGCCTGCGCTGAGACCGTCGGAATCCAGACCTGCCCCGCGGGGCCGATCAAGAACGGGGTCGCTTCGGCGGCCCCGTTGTCGTTTGGGGCCGGGCCGGCGGGCATAATTTCAGCGTTCTGAAGCCCGAGGGAAGCCATTGAACACCGCCTTGCGCGAAACGGATCCGCTGACGAACGCGGTGATCACCGAAGCGGTACAGCTCATCGAACAGGCCGGGCCGCTCGACGATGCAGC
>SEGN01000226.1 GCA_004211245.1 Variovorax sp. | reverse complement strand
TCGCTCAGGATGTCGCCGAACAGGTTGGTGGTCACCAGCATGTCGAACTGCCACGGGTTGAGCACCAGCTTCATCGCGCAGGCGTCGACGATGATGGTGTCGAGCTCGAATTTGCCCTTGTACTTCTCTTCGTACATCTGCAGGCCGGTCTCGAGGAACAGGCCGGTCAGCACCTTCATGATGTTGGCCTTGTGCACCAGCGTGACCTTCTTGCGGCCGGTGGCGATGGCCGTCTCGAATGCGTACTCGAGGATGCGGCGGCAACCCTGGCGCGTGTTGATGCCGGTCGCCATTCCCACCGCGTGCGGGTCGCCGTCGATGCGAACGTAGTGTTCGTGGCCGATGTAGAGGCCCTCGAGGTTCTCGCGCACCACCATCAGATCGATCTTGTCGAAGCGCCCGCCCGGGATGATGGTGAGCGCCGGGCGCAGGTTGGCATACAGCTGGAATTCCTCGCGCAGCCGGACGTTCGACGATCGGTAGCCGCCGCCCGAGGGCGTTTCCAGCGGGCCCTTGAGCGCCAGGCGGGTCTTGCGGATCGAGTCGAGCGTGGCCGCGGGCAGCGGATCGCCCGATGCCGTCACGCCGCCGAGGCCCGCGATCTGGCGGTCCCATGCGAAGGGGGCTTCGAGCGCATCGAGCGCGGCCAGCGTGGCGTCGACGATTTCGGGGCCGATGCCGTCGCCGGGGATCAGGGTTGCGGGAATGGGGGTGGTCATCGGCAGCTTTCGGTGTTCGGGTTCAGGAAGGCGCAGCGCCTCGCAAGGCGCCCGGAAGCGAAAGCATACGGCTTGGCGCCTGGCCCGCGAACGGTCAGGCCGCGTTCACGGCGCGGCCACCGACACCTTGACCTTGACTCTCAAAGACACCGGATGGTCCTGCGGGCCCTTCGCACTTGCCTGGTACTCGAAGTAGTCATCGCCCACGAATCCAGGGTTCGGCGTGTACAGCGCGCGCGGTGGCTCGAACCTGGCGACCCCGTTCTTCGGCTGCGTGGTGATCGAGCCGGACTGGGCGAGCGACGCGGTGTCAGGGTAATGCCCGAAATTCCGGATTCCGCAGGGGCGGCCGTTGTTCACCACCTGCATCTCTGCCACTCCGCCTTGCGGCAACGTGGCACCGCGGAAAACGGGCACGTTGCACGGGGACGGCTGTGCCTGTGCGTCGGACCCGATACACAAAGCGCTGGTCATTCCCAAAACAACAATCGCGAAGATCTTGTGCACGGTGTCTCCTGTGTGGCCTGACGTTTGACTTGTCCGCTTGTGGGAAGGGTCAGGCGGCATTCTGCGGCATGGCGCACGGGTGATGATGTCGGTGGGTTATAGCGAACTCCTTCGAGGTCGCCGGCGGCGCGGTGCGCAGCCCGCCGGACGCGCCAACGGCCACCTAAAATGCGCTTCCCGCGCGCGATTCCGTCCTTGCAGCCCGGCTGCCGCGTACCCCATCCCCTGAAAGCGCCCTCCCCTCATGTCCGCCCAGCGCAAGCTCTTCGTCACCACCGCCCTGCCGTACGCCAACGGCAACTTCCACATCGGCCACATCATGGAATACATCCAGGCCGACATCTGGGTGCGGTTCCAGCGGATGACGGGCGCGGAAGTCAACTTCGTCGGCGCCGACGACGCGCACGGCGCGCCGATCATGATCGCGGCCGAAAAGGCCGGCAAGACGCCGCAGCAGTTCGTGGCCGACATCGCCGCGGGCCGCAAGCCGTATCTCGACGGCTTTCACATCGCGTTCGACAACTGGAGCAGCACCGATTCGCCGGAAAACCACGAGCTCGCGCAGCAGATCTACCGCGACCTCAAGGCCAACGGCCTCATCGAAACGCGCACCATCGAGCAGTTCTTCGACCCCGAGAAGAACATGTTCCTGCCCGACCGCTACATCAAGGGCGAGTGCCCGAACTGCCACGCGAAGGACCAGTACGGCGACAACTGCGAGGTGTGCGGCAAGGTCTACGCGCCGACCGACCTGATCAACCCGTATTCGACGCTGACCGGCGCCAAGCCGCTCTTGAAGAACTCCGAGCACTTCTTCTTCAAGCTGTCGGACCCGCGCTGCGTGAGCTTCCTCGAAGAGTGGACGCAGAACGGCCAGCACGTGCAGCCCGAGGTCGCGCGCAAGGTGAAGGAATGGTTCAGCGTGCGCAGCAATCCCGACGGCACGACGAGCGAGGGCCTGGGCGACTGGGACATCAGCCGCGACGCGCCCTACTTCGGCATCGAGATCCCGGATGCGCCGGGCAAGTACTTCTATGTGTGGCTCGATGCGCCGGTGGGCTACCTCGCGTCGCTCAAGAACCTGCTCGACAAGGCCTGCATCGAGGTCGACATCGACGACGACACCTCGGAGCCGAGCGGCATCAGCTACGAGCGCTACATGGCGCAGCCGGATCTCGAGCAGGTGCACTTCATCGGCAAGGACATCATCACCTTCCACACGCTGTTCTGGCCCGCGATGCTGAAGTTCAGCGGCCGCAAGACGCCCGACAAGATCTGCGTGCACGGTTTTCTCACCGTGAACAACGGCGAGAAGATGAGCAAGAGCCGCGGCACCGGCCTGGACCCGCTCAAGTACCTCAGCCTGGGCCTGAACGCCGAGTGGCTGCGCTACTACTTGGCCGCCAAGCTCAACGGCAAGAACGAGGACATCGACTTCAACGCCGACGACTTCGTCGCGCGGGTGAACAGCGACCTGGTCGGCAAGTACATCAACATCGCGAGCCGCGCGGCCGGCTTCATCGGCAAGCGCTTCGGCGGGCAGCTCGGCACCGTGACGGACGACGGCGCGAGCCTGCTGGCGCTGCTGCGCGCGGAGGCCGGGACGATCAACGCCTCCTACGAAGCGCGCGACACGGCGCGCGCGCTGCGCGACGTGATGGCGCTGGCCGACAAGGTGAACGAGTACGTCGATGCCAACAAGCCCTGGGAGCTGGCGAAGAAGGAAGGCATGGAGGCACGGTTGCACGATGTGTGCACCGTCTGCATCGAGGCCTTCCGACTGCTCACGCTCTACCTGAAGCCCGTGCTGCCGGCGCTGGCCGCGAACGTCGAAGCCTTCCTGAAGACCGAGCCCCTGGCATGGGAAGACGCCGCCAGGCCGCTGCCGGCCGGCCACGCCATCGGCGACTACAAGCACCTGATGCAACGCGTGGATGCCAAGGTGCTCGAGCAGCTTTTTGAACCAAACGAGCCTGCAACGCCTGCGCCGTCCGCGGGAGCCGCCATCGGAACCGTGGCGACCGACGCCATGCTGCCGGGCGGCGAGGCGATCGCGCCGACCATCACCATCGACGATTTCGTCAAGATCGACCTGCGCCTGGCCAGGATCGTCGACTGCAAGAAGGTCGAAGGCTCGACCAAGCTGCTGCAGCTTACGCTCGATGCCGGCGAAGGCCGCATGCGCAACGTGTTCAGCGGCATCGCCAGCGCCTACCAGCCCGAGCAGCTCATCGGCAAGCTCACCGTGCTGGTGGCCAACCTCGCGCCGCGCAAGATGAAGTTCGGCGTCAGCGAAGGCATGGTGCTCGCCGCCAGCCACGCCGACGAGAAGGCGAACCCCGGCATCCACGTGCTCGAACCCTGGCCGGGCGCAACGCCGGGCATGCGGGTGCGCTGATGGCGCTGCTGCGCGCCGCCACCTGTGCGCTGGCAGCCAGCGCATGGCTGGGCGGCTGCGCGGTTGTGACAGTCGCCGGCACGGTGGTCGGCGTGGGTGCGAGCGCGGTGGGCCTGGCGGCGGATGCCACGATCGGCGCCGCGCGCCTCACGGGCAAGGCCGTGGGCGCAGCCGTCGATGCCGCCCGCAGTGATGACGACAACAGCGGCATCGGCGTGCGCTTTCGCGAGCCGACCCCGGCCGACCGCGAGAAGCGCCGGCTCGCCGAACGGCAAGCCGAGGAAGAAGACCGCCGCGCGGCACCACCGCCGGGGTCGCCGCGCCCACAATAGGCGCCATGTCCCGCCTGCAGCTCACCCGCTTTCGCCCGAGGCTGCTCGACGCACTGCAGGGCTATCACCGCGAGCGTTTCTTCAAGGACCTCGGTGCGGGCGTCACCGTGGGCATCGTCGCGTTGCCGCTGGCAATGGCCTTCGCGATCGCGTCCGGGCTGAAGCCCGAAGCCGGCATCTGGACCGCGATCATCGCGGGCTTCCTGATCTCGGCGCTCGGCGGCTCGGCCGTGCAGATCGGCGGGCCGGCCGGCGCGTTCATCGTCATCGTCTACGGCATCGTCGAGCGCTATGGCCTGGCGAACCTGCTGATCGCCACGGCCTGCGCCGGCGTGCTGCTGTTCCTGTTGGGCCTGTTCAAGCTCGGCACGCTCGTGCGCTACGTGCCGGTGTCGATCGTCATCGGCTTCACCAACGGCATCGCGGTGCTGATCCTGCTGTCGCAGCTGAAGGATCTGCTCGGCCTCTCGATCGAGAAAATGCCGGCAGACGTGTTTTCGCAGTTGCACACGATGGCGCTGCGGCTTGACAGCTTCAACCCCTGGGCGCTGGGGCTCGGCCTGACATGCCTGCTCGGCCTGTTCGTCTGGCCGCAGCTGCTGCGCATCGATTCGAAGCTCGGCCATGCGGTCCACCGCGTGGCCGGCCGGCTCACGGCCACGCGCGCGGTGCAGCGCGGCGCCCGGACACCGGGACCGATCGTCGCGCTGGTCACGCTGACCCTGGCGGCGTGGGCCTTCGACTTGCCGGTGGAGACCATCGGGACGCGCTTCGGCGGCATTCCCCAAGGCGCGCCGGCATTCGCGCTGCCGGCGTTCTCGTGGGAGACGGTCAAGCAACTGGTCACGCCGACGCTCACCATCGCACTGCTGGGCGCGATCGAGTCGCTGCTGTGCGCGCGCGTGGCGGACCAGTTGAGCGGGCAGCCGCGCCACGACCCGAACCAGGAACTGATGGCGCAGGGCATCGCCAACCTGGTCGTGCCGTTCTTCGGGGGCATGCCGGCCACCGGCACCATCGCGCGCACGGTGACCAACATCCGCTCGGGCGGCAGCTCGCCCATCGCGGGCATCGTGCATGCCTTGACGCTGGCCGTCATCGTGCTGCTGGCTGCCCCGCTGGCCTACCACGTGCCGCTGGCCGTTCT
>SEGN01000225.1 GCA_004211245.1 Variovorax sp. | reverse complement strand
GGCGCGCCGATGTCGCCGCCGTGCACGATGTGGTCGCAGCCCTGCAGGAAGGCCAGCGCCTCCGGGCGCAGCAGGCCGTGCGTGTCCGAGATCAGCCCGATGCGGGTCACTTGACGCCGTCGAGCCAGACCACGAGCTCGGCCACCGCCGCGTCGCTGGCCGCAGCGAGCGCCTTGACACCGCCGGGCGCGTCGGCGGACGCAGCCGGGCGCTGCACCGTGAAGGTCTTCTGCCCCTTGACGCGGTCGCCGCCCGGTGTGGCCTGGATCAGCGTGGCACGCAGCCGCACCAGACCGACGCTGCTTCCGGGCGCCGGGAAGTAGTGACTGAACTCTTCCAGCGTGACGCGCAGCGTGTCGGGCGCCTTGCCCTCGGTGCGCGCGATGGTCGCGCTCTCGTCGGAGTTGAGCACCAGCCGGCGCTCGGACAACGCGTCGCGCACGCGCTGGCGCACCAGCTGCGCGGGCGCCATGCTCCAGCGCGACTGGCCGTAGGGACGCAGTTCGTTGCCGTCCGCATAGCCGAGCCGGTAGAGGATCTGCGTGCCGTCGAGGCGCGGGTTGGCTTCGATCTCGGCCAGCGCGATGGTCGGCAGCGTGGGCGCCGCCGCGGACGCGGGCTCGGTGAGCCCGGGGCCGAAGTCGTAGAGGGTGGTGCGCTGCGGCTTGTCCGGCAGCGCGCCGCAACCTGCGATGGCGAGCGCCACGCAAAGGCCGGTGATCTTGAGTGCGAGGTTCATGCGTTTCACCTTCAGCGGCGCGCCGCCGCGCCAGCAGGTTCTGAAAAGCCGGGCTCGCCCGGGCCCGGCGCCACGCCGCCGTTGCCGAACAGCAGCGACTGCGGGTTGTCGTTGACGCTGTCGGCCGCGCGGCCGAGCCGGCGCACCGCGCGCGAGGTGTCGTCGGCCACACGGTTCACGCGCGGCAGCGTGGCGCTGTTGAACGACTCCACCGCCTGCGACAGCGCCTTGGTGCCGTCGCCGAGCCGCTCGATCGGCCCGTCGGCGGCATTGAGCTTGCCGACCGTCGTGTTGAAGTTGTTGGCCACGCGCGAGACATCGCTGGCCGCGGTCTTCACGCGCAGCAGCGTGTCGGGCATGGCCTTGAGCGCAGGGTTGAGACCGGTCTTGACCGTGTTGTCGAGCGACTGTGTGAGGGTGTTCGCACTGGTCGAGGCCTGCGCGATGTTCTCCAGTGCGGTGGCGATGCGCTTCTGGTTCTCGTCGCCGAGCAGCGTGTTGGCGCGCTTCGTCACTTCTTCGATCTGGTTGATGATGGCTTCGCCGCGATCCTGCAGCTGCGCCAGCATCGACTGCTTGAGCGGTATGCGCGGCGGATTGCCGTTGTCCGGCACCAGCGCCACCTGCGACTCGCCCTTGTCGTCGATCGCGATGAAGGCCAGGCCGGTCACGCCCTGGTAGCTCAGCGTCGCATAGCTCGATGCGGTGAGCGGCACCCGCTCGTCGACCGTGATGCGCACGCGCACGTTGCCCTTGATCTTCGGGTCGAAATCGATCGAGGTGACCTTGCCCACCGCGATGCCGCGGTAGCGCACCATCGCCTGCGGCTGCAGACCGCTGACCGCGTCGCGCGTGGAGAGTTCGTAGACGTTGCGCACCGTCTCGTCGCGCGTGAGCCAGATCACCAGCGCGACCAGCGCGGCCAGCAGGCCGAGCACGAATGCGCCGGCGGCGAGCGCGTGGCTTTTGTTTTCCATGGTCTACCTCTTTTCGTGCAGGGCTTCCATGGCACGCTGGCCACGGCCGCCGAGGAAATACTCGTGAATGAACGGATGCGGGTAGGCGATGACGTCGCGCGCACTCCCGGCCACGATCACCCGCTGGTCGGCCAGCACTGCGATGCGGGTGCTGAGGTCGAACAGGGTGTCGAGGTCGTGCGTGACCATCACCACCGTGAGGCCGAGTTCGCGGTGCAGGCCGCTCAGCAGGTCGCAGAACCCGTCGGCACTTTCGGGGTCGAGCCCGGCGGTGGGTTCGTCGAGCAGCAGCAGCGGCGGATCCATGATGAGCGCGCGCGCCAGCGCGACCCGCTTGATCATGCCGCCCGACAGGTCCGACGGGCTCTTGGTGGCCTGGTGCGGCTCCAGCCCGACCATCTGCAGCTTGACCAGCGCCGCGTCGCGAATGAGGTCGTCGGGCAGCAACTTGAGCTCGCGCAGCGGAAATGCGATGTTGTCGAGCACGCTGAAAGCCGAGAACAGCGCACCGTGCTGAAACAGCATGCCGACGCTGGCCGCGGCCATTCCGCTGAGCTGGCCCGGCCGCTGACCGAGCACGCTGACTTCGCCCTGCGTCGGATGCTCCAGCCCGAGGATCTGGCGCAGCAGCACGGTCTTGCCGGTGCCCGAGCCCCCCACCAGCGACAGGACTTCGCCGCGGCGGATGGTGAGGTCGAGGTCGCGGTGCACCACCTGGTCGCCGTCGGGCGAGTGGAACACCGTCCACAGCTTGCGGATCTCGACCACGTTTTCGACGGTGTCGGTCATGCGCGAAATCCGATGCCCTTGAACAGAACTGCGAACAGCGCGTCGACCAGGATCACGATGGTGATCGACGTCACCACCGAGGAGGTGGTACCGCGCCCGAGACTTTCGGTGTTGGGCTTGACCTTCATGCCGAAGTAGCAGCCGATCAGCGCGATCAGGATGCCGAACACGGCCGACTTGGACATTGCGAGCCAGAGGTTCGACATCGGCACCGCGCGTGGCAGGGCCGACATGAAGTACGCGGGCGAGATATCGAGCGCCAGGTCGGCCGCGATCATGCCGCCGAACAACGCGGCCGCCGAGGTCCAGAGGCTGATCAGCGGCATCGCGATGGCCAGCGCCAGCACGCGCGGCATCACGAGGCGAAAGCCGTGCGGGATGCCCATCACCCGCATCGCGTCGAGTTCCTCGGTCACGCGCATCACGCCGATCTGTGCGGTGATGGCCGAACCGGAGCGCCCGGCGATCAGCACCGCGGCGAGCACCGGCCCGAGTTCGCGGATCAGCGACAGCCCGAGGATGTTGACGATGAAGGTCTCGGCGCCGTACTGCCGCAGTTGCTGAGACGTGAGGTAGGCGAGCACCACGCCGATCAGCAGGCCGACCAGCGCGGTGATCGGCAGCGCGGTGGTCCCGAACTGGTAGAGCTGACCCGAGAAGTCGCGCCACGGGCCACGGTGCGGCGCACGGACCAGCCGGCCGAGGTCCAGCACGAGCTGGCCAATGAGGCGCAGGAAATCGCGCGCCACGAACATGATGCGGGGGCCATAGTTCGCAAACGCCTTGAAGCGGTCGGACAGGCTGGGCGGCGGCTCCTCGGGCGGGCTGGTGGTGAACTGCGCCACCTGGTCGAGCACCGCCTTGTGCTGGGGATCCATCTCGATCCGGTCGGGCCAGCTCTTGCCCCAGTGATTCCAGAGCACCTGCGCGCCGATATGGTCGAGCGGGTCGACCGGTCGCAGGTCCCACGCGCTGTCGGCCGGCACCGCTGCCAGATCGCCGGAGAGGTGCTGCCACACGCCGGCCCGGGACAAGGCCATCGCGGTCCACCGGCCGCTGACCAGCACGGCGGCGCCCGCATGTTCAATGCGCGGCGTGGCGTCAGGCGCAGGGTTCGGCGCAGCGGCGGACATGGTGCGATGGGTTCCGGAGGCGGCTCGTGTGTTCAGGCGGCGTTCATCGTAACCGCAGGGTACGTCTGCGCTGCGTAGGAGCGCGGCCCACGGCGAACCCCGGCGCGAGCGTTTCGCGAAGCCAGGCCACGAAGGCCGCCACCGCCTGCGGCACATGGCTCGCGTAGGGCCGGATGGCGTAGAGCTGCTCCCCGAAAACGCCGACCGGCTGCCATTGCGGAAGTACTTCGACCAGCTTGCCCGCCTGCAGCGCCGCCTGCGCGCTGAAGTCGGGCATCAGCGCGATGCCGAGCCCCGAGATCGCCGCGTCGCGCAGCGCCTCGCTGTTGTTGGCGGCCAGCGGGCCGGACACCGGCACGGTGACGCGCGGCGCGCCGCCGGTCCCCGCCGCCGCCACAAGTGGCTCGAAGTGCCATGCCGGCGTGTCCTGCGCGCGTGGGTAGTGCAGGCAGTCGTGCGCGCCGAGGTCCTGCGGCGTCGCGGGCAGACCGCGCTTGCGGAGATAGGCCCGACTCGCGACCAGCACCGAGCGCGTCCGGCACAGCGTCCACGCCACGTGGGTGTCGGGCGGGGCGGCGGTGTGGCGGATCGCGAGGTCGAAGCCTTCCATCGCCAGCGGACGCAACCGGTCCGACAGGTCGAGCTCGAGGCGCACCTCGGGCTGCGCGCGCAGGAAGTCGGCCAGCCGTGGCACCAGTTGCTGGCGCGCGAAAGCCACCGGCGCCGTCACCCGCACCAGGCCCCGCGGCACGCCCGCCAGGTCGCGCACGCCGGCAAAGCTGTGGGCGATCTGCTCGAAGGGCCCGCGCATGTCGTCCACCAGGCGCTGGCCGGCCTCGGTGAGCCGCACGCTGCGGGTCGTGCGCTGCACCAGCGGAACGCCGGCCGCGCGCTCCAGTTCGGCAATGCGCTGGCTCATCGCGGCCTTGCTCACGCCGAGCCGCTGTGCGGCGGCGGTGTAGCTGCCCTGCTGGGACAGCACCGTGAGCCAGTGCAAGTGGATCCAGAGTGCCTCGATCTTTTGGGGGTTCATGATCCTATTGTTCACCAGCGCGAACAATCAATTCAGCTCCAGCAGCTTGGCGGAGGTGCCTCTCCTGCCTACACTGCGCCGGTTCAACGCCATTCCAGGGCCCATCCCATGCAACTCACCAAGACTCCGATCGACCACTTCATCAACGGCCGCATGGTCGCCAACACCTCCGGCCGCAGCCAGGACGTGACCAACCCGGCCACGGGCTCGGTCACCGGCCACGCCGGGCTGGCCAGCGCCGCGGAAGTCGATGCCGCGGTGGCGGCCGCGCAGGCCGCCTTTCCTGCATGGGCCGACACGCCGCCGATCCGCCGCGCCCGCGTGCTGTTCAGGTTCCTGGAACTGGCAACACCTTCGTTCTGAAGCCGAGCCCGACCGACCCGAGCGCGTCGCTGCGCATGGCCGAGTTGCTGAAGGAAGCGGGCCTGCCCGACGGCGTTTTCAATGTGGTGCAGGGCGACAAGGTTGCGGTCGACGCGCTGCTGGAACATCCCGACGTGAAGGCCGTGAGCTTCGTGGGCTCGACGCCGATCGCCAACTACATCTACGAGACCGGCGCACGCCACGGCAAGCGCGTGCAGGCCCTGGGCGGCGCGAAGAACCACATGGTCGTGATGCCCGACGCCGACATCGACCAGGCCGTCGACGCGCTCATCGGCGCCGGCTACGGCTCGGCCGGCGAGCGCTGCATGGCGATCTCGGTCGCGGTGCTGGTGGGCGACGTGGCCGACCGCCTGCTGCCCAAGCTGATCGAACGCACGAAGACGCTGAAGGTGCTCGACGGGGAGAACCTCGCCGCCGAGATGGGGCCGATCGTGACGAAGGCGGCGCACGAGCGCATCACCGGGTACATCGACCTCGGCGTGACCGAAGGCGCCAGGCTGCTGGTGGACGGCCGCAAGTTCGACGGCGCCAGGGCCGGCAAGGGTTGCGACGACGGCTTCTGGCTGGGCGGCACGCTGTTCGACCACGTCACGCCGCAGATGCGCATCTACAAGGAAGAGATCTTCGGCCCCGTGCTGGGTTGCGTGCGTGTGGCCGACCTGAAGGAAGCGGTCGACCTGATCAATGCGCACGAGTTCGGCAACGGCGTGTCGTGCTTCACCCGCGACGGCAACGTGGCGCGCGAATTCGGCCGCCGCATCCAGGTCGGCATGGTCGGCATCAACGTGCCGATCCCGGTGCCGATGGCCTGGCACGGCTTCGGCGGCTGGAAGCGTTCGCTGTTCGGCGACATGCACGCGTATGGCGAAGA
>SEGN01000021.1 GCA_004211245.1 Variovorax sp. | reverse complement strand
TGCGATTCGCCCAGTTGCCAGAACTGCATGCCCAGCGTGAACAGGCGGCCCGTCACGCGGGAGGCGAATTGTTGTGCGCGGGCATGCAGCGTGACGTGGCCGATGGCCTGCGTCGCGGTCTGGATGATGCCGGCGGTCGGATTGGCTTCCATCAACTTGACCATCGAGGTCAGGCAGTCGCCGCTCATCACCGAGTCGGCGTCGAGCACGACCATGTAGCGGTAGTCCTTGCCCCAGCGGCGGCAGAAGTCGGCCACGTTGCCGGCCTTGCGGTGCGTGCGCCGGGTGCGCAGGCGGTAGTAGACCTCGACCTGCGGCTGGTTCGGGCTGTCGGCCAGCGCGGCACGAAGATCTTCCCAGGCAGCGCGCTCGGCAGCGGCGGTCTCGGGGTTGTAGCTGTCGGACAGCACGAACACGTCGAACTGCTTCGCGTGGCCGGTGGCGGCAACCGATTCGCAGGTGGCGCGCAGGCCGGCGAACACGGTGGCCACGTCCTCATTGCAGATCGGCATGATGATCGCGGTGCGTGCTTCCGGGTTCATCGCATGGTCGACGACCTGCTTGACCGAGAGCGCGTGCTTGTCGCCGCGCACGGAAACATAGAAGCCCATGAGGGCGGTCACGAAACCGGTAACGACCCAACCCGACAGCAACGCGTACAAGCCGATCTGGCCGTATTCGAGCCAGAGGTTTTCGTAGTCGGGCTGAATGCCGGCAAACAGCGTGGCGGCGATCACCGTGCTGAGCACCGTCAGCGCCATGAAGGCGAAACGGCGCTGCGCCGCGGCGCGCTGCCAGGGTTGCTTCGCTTCGGGGGCGGCTGCGGGCGCGTGCCGGCCGCCGGCGCCGAGCTTCACCAGCATGGCGGTGCCGATGCTGTTCCAGAAGCCGCGCCACGGGCGGGGCACCATCGAACCGCGATTCACCGGAGGTGCGGTGACGGCATTTGGATGGCGCTCCTCGCGCAGCGTGCTGCGTGAGGAAACCACGGCGGGGTCGACCAAAGTGTCGAGCACGTTCAAATGGGAGAAGTCGGTGGGCTTCATGTCGGCTTACCAGTGTTGTTTGGTGGAGGCAGGCGTGTCGCCAATTGCCGGAAAGCGCTTGGACACGCAATCCGGTGCCGTACCGCCCGATGCGTCGTGCGCGCCGAGCTGCTGCCCCGCGCCACGGGGGCGCGAGAGTGAAAACTGCTTTTGACGCAGGCCTTCGCGCTGCGGACGCAGTGCGAAAAGAGGGCTGGAAAGTGCTGTCATGCCTCTACAGGGGCAAACCCTGTGCCAGCACGGAAAACTCGTTTCAGATCAACGGCTTGCGTTGAGTTCGCGGCCGAAAGTCGGCGCTTTCGACGGGCGGGGCGGCAAAACCCTCTGTTTTGTCGCCAAAGCCCGACAAGGCCGCGGCTGGACGATCAGGAAGCCAATGAAATCAACGACTTAGGAGCGTCGCTCGTCGGCGACAGGCTCGCCGGGTGCACCGCCCGCGTCGGCCTTGAAGAGGCCGGGCGTCAGCTCGTGTTTCTGCAGGAGCCGGTAGAACTCGGTGCGATTGCGGTCCGCCATGCGGGCCGCATCGGCCACGTTGCCATCGGTCAGTTTCAGCAAGCCGACAAGGTAATCGCGCTCGAAACGCTGCTTTGCTTCGGCATAGGTCTGCACCTCCACCGAGGGCACGCGCAGTGCGCGCTGGACCAGCGCCAGCGGGATCAGCGGCGAACTCGACAGCGCGCAGACCTGTTCGACCACATTGAAGAGCTGGCGCACATTGCCCGGCCAGGCGGCCGTGGTCAGTGCTTTCAGCGCCTCGGGCGCGAACCCCGACAGCCGCTTGCCGTACTTGGTCGACAGGCGGTGCAGGAAGTGATTGGCCAGCAGCGGGATGTCTTCACGGCGCGCGCTCAAGGGTGGCAGCGTGAGGGTGACGACGTTGAGCCGGTAGTAGAGATCCTCGCGGAACTGCCCGGCTTCCATCGCGACATCGAGGTCGCGGTGCGTGGCCGAGATGATCCGCACGTCCACCGCGATCGACTGGCTGCCGCCCAACGGCCGCACCGCGCGCTCCTGCAGAACGCGCAACAGCTTGACCTGGAGCGCCGGCGGCATGTCGCCGATTTCGTCGAGCAGCAGCGTACCGCCGTCGGCCTGCTGGAACAGGCCCTTGTGATTGGCATGGGCGTCGGTGAAGGCGCCCTTCATGTGCCCGAACAGCTCGGACTCGAGCAGCGCTTCCGGGATCGCGCCGCAGTTGACCGCGACAAAGGGCTTGTCGGCCCGCGCGCTGGCGCGGTGGATCGCGCGCGCCAGCAGTTCCTTGCCGGCGCCGCTGTCGCCACGCAACAGCACCGATGCGTCGGACTTCGCGATCATGCGAGCCTCCGCGAGCACCTCGGCCATGCGGTTGCTGCGGCTCACGATCTCGGCGCGCCAGCTTTCGTCGCTGCCCTTGTTGGGTGTGGTGGCCGGTGCGCCCAGCGCGAGCGCCTGGCCGATCTTCTCGAGCAGTTCCCGCCCGTCGTACGGCTTCGTCAGGTAGGTGAACACGCCGCGGGCGGTGGCCTCGACCGCATCGGGGATCGTTCCATGCGCCGTCAGCAGGATCACCGGCAGCGAGGGATGGCGCTTGCGGATCTCGTCGAACAGCGCGAGCCCGTCCCGCCCGGGCAGTCGCACGTCGCTCAGAACCAGTTGCGGGTGCTCGATCTCGAGTTGCGTCAGGGCCGATTCGGCGGACGTCACAGCCGTCACCTGGTAGCCGGCGGAGTTGAGGCGCATCGAAATCAGCCGCAGCATGTCGGGGTCGTCGTCGACCACCAGCAGGCGTGCGCCGGGTGCCGGAGAGGCGGTGTCGGCACTCATGGCGCGGGCTTGGCACCGTTGGCGGGTGCAGCGGGCGCTGGCGCCGGCGCCGGCGTGTTGTTGGGGCGGTTGAAGCTGCGCTCGATCGCGCGCAGCGCCTCCATGCGGTCGTTCAGCTGGTCGATGCGGCGCTGGGCATCCCGCACCTGAGCGCTCTGCCGGTCGCGGTCGTCCTCCACGCGGCGCTGTTCCAGGTAGCGCGACGCGAGCGCGCGCGCCAGCGGCTGCAGCGGCTGCGCCTCTGCGACGGGATTGGCCGCCACACGCTGCATCAGGCCGGTTGCGCGCGCCAGATCGGCCGGAACACGGGTCTGCGCGAGCGCCAGCGCCAGTTGCATCTGCATGGTGGGCGAGTCGCCCGGATCGCCCAGCCGCGCGATTTCGGTGGCGAGGTCGTTGCCGTTGAGCGAGCGCACCTTGTCCGCATAGCCGAGCATCAGGGTCACGGGCGTCGGGTTGCTGGCCACCGACGAAGAAAGGCGCGAGGCGGGCGCCTCGGGTTCGGCCTCGACCGGCAGCACGCGCGGGGCGGGCGCCGGCGCGGGTGGAGGTACCTGGACCTCGGCCGGCGGCTTCGGCGGGGTGCTGCAACCGGCCATCAGCAGCGCGAACGCCGTGGCCACGGAGCTTTTGCAAAGTGTGTGGAAAAACATGGATCGGGCTTGGGAATTCGGAGGGTGCGCTCAGGCGGCGTCTGGCAGTTCGATGCGAAAACGTGCACCGGGCCCGCCCGGCAGCAGACCGATACGCCCACCGTGGGCAGCAATGTACTCCTGCACGATCGACAGGCCGATGCCGGTGCCTTTGACGGCGTGTTCGGGCTGGCGCTCGCCGCGGTAGAACGGCTCGAAGATCCGGTCGCGGTCTTCCGGCGCGATGCCGGGCCCGGCATCGTTGACATCGATGCAGACCAGCCCCGGGGCGCGCGAGACCGCGATGGTGATGGTGCCGCCGCGCGCTGAAAAGCGGATCGCGTTCGACAGCAGGTTGGCGACGGCGGTACCGAGCTTCACCGGGTCGACCGTGACGGTGACGGGCTCGCCTTCGGCGCGCACCTTGAGTCCGAGCGACTGCCATTGCAGCCGCTGCGCATCGATCTGCTCCTCGATCAGGCCGAGCAAGGCGGTTCGTTCGCGTCGCAGTTCGCGCGCCTCGAATGCGGCCGCATTGAAGCGCAGCAGCGCCTCGATCTGCCCCTGCAGCGCCACGGTGTTCTGCTGCAGGATCTGCGCAACCTCGCGCTGCGCCGGATTGAGTGCGCCGGTCACGCCGTCTTCCAGCAGCGAGACGCCTTCGCGCAGCGCGGCCAGCGGGGTCTTGAGTTCATGCGAAACGTGACGCAAAAAGCGCGCCTTGTCGGCGTCGAGTTCGGTCAGCCGCAGGCGCAGCCATTCGAGCTGCTGCGAGACGCGCCGCACGTCGGCCGGGCCGCGGATGTCGATCGGCTCGTCCAGCCGGTTCTGGCCCAGCCCGACGATCGCGCGCTCGATGCGCTTGAACGGCCGTGCCAGCCAGATGCCGAAGGCGAGCGCCAGCGAGACGGCGAGCGCGCTCGCCGCGATCACCTGCCGCATCAGGCGCTTGCCGGCGTTCTCGATGCGCTGTGCCAGCGCGTTGTTGCCGGTTTCGATGAGGAACTGCGCCTGCTGCGCGATGTTGGTGTTGAGTCCGTCGAGGTCGCGGAACTGCAGCGCCATGGTGCTCTCGCGCGTGAGCGCCGTGTCCTGCGGCCCGTTCATCAGGCCTTCGATCACGCCGAGCTGGGTTCGCCAGGCATCGATCGACGCGGGCGGCAGGCCGTTGTCGACCAGCTTGCCGACCACTTCGTTGGCGTCGCGTGCGGCATCGTTGAAGCGACGGCGCAGCACCGGATCGTTCAGCACCAGCGACTGGCGCGCGGCGCGCTCCATCGCCGCGCTGCGCTCGGCGAGCGACTGCGCGCCGCCCGACAGCGCCAGCGCCCGGCCGGCCGCGTTGCGGCTCTGCGTCATGAGCGCGTCGTACTGGAACAGCGAGCGCAGCGCCACGCCGACCAGCAGCGCGGTGATCAGCAGGAACGCGAACAGCAGCAACTGCTGGAACGAGCCGCGGGCGGACGAGGTCTTCGGCATCAGGCCGCGAGAGCAGGCTCGCGCGTCAGCACCTCGCCGCGCAGGGTGTAGGCGAACGAACGCGTGACGCGCACATCGATCATCTGCCCGACCAGGCGCGCGTCGCCTGCGAAATTCACGACGCGATTGCACTCGGTGCGGCCCATGAGCTCATTCGCGTCCTTGCGCGACGCGCCTTCCACCAGCACGCGCCGCGTGCTGCCGACCATGGCTTCCCCGAAGCGCTTGACGTTGCCGTCGATCACCGCCTGCAGTTCATGCAGGCGGGCCAGCTTCGCTTCATGCGGCGTGTCGTCGTGCAGCGCGGCGGCGGGCGTGCCCGGGCGCGGGCTGAAGATGAAGCTGAAACTCGCGTCGAACCGGCAGTCGTCGATGAGCTTCATCATCTTCGCGAAGTCCGCATCGGTCTCGCCGGGGAAGCCGACGATGAAGTCGCTGGAGAGCGCGAGCTCGGGACGGATGGCGCGCAGCTTGCGCACCGTGCTCTTGTATTCCATGGCCGTGTAGCCCCGCTTCATGGCCATCAGGATGCGGTCGCTGCCGTGCTGCACCGGCAGGTGCAGATGGCTGACCAGTTGGGGCACCTTCGCATAGGCCTCGATCAGGCGCGGCGTGAACTCGTTCGGATGGCTGGTCGTGTAGCGGATGCGCTCGATGCCGGGGATCTCGGCGACGTATTCAATGAGCATCGCAAAGTCGGCGATTTCCCCTGTGCCGCCCATCGTGCCGCGGTAGGCGTTCACGTTCTGCCCGAGCAGCGTGACCTCGCGCACGCCCTGGTCGGCGAGTCCGGCGACCTCGACCAGAACGTCGTCGAGCGGCCGGTTCACCTCTTCGCCGCGGGTGTAGGGCACCACGCAGTAGCTGCAGTATTTGGAGCAGCCTTCCATGATCGAGACGAAGGCGGTCGCGCCCTCGACCCGCGCCGGCGGCAGGTGGTCGAATTTTTCGATCTCGGGAAAGCTGATGTCGACCTGTGGGCGGTCCAGCCGTTCGCGCTCGTTCAGCATTTCAGGCAGGCGGTGCAGTGTCTGCGGGCCGAACACGATGTCGACGTAGGGCGCTCGGGCAATGATCGCCTCGCCTTCCTGGCTTGCAACGCAGCCGCCGACGCCGATCTTCACGCCTTTTGCTTTCAGGTGCTTCACGCGGCCGAGGTCGCTGAAGACCTTCTCCTGCGCCTTCTCGCGCACCGAGCAGGTGTTGAAGAGGATGAGGTCGGCCTCGTCGACGTTCTGCGTCGGCTCGTAGCCCTGGGCGGCGTTCAGCACATCGGCCATCTTGTCCGAGTCGTACTCGTTCATCTGGCAGCCGAAGGTTTTGATAAAGACTTTTTTGTTCATGGCATGGACCCGTGGGATGGCGTGCGCCCTGTGCTGTCGGCAGCCAGGAATGCGGGCGGGACGGGCCTTCGGGCCCGCTATGGCGTTACTCGCCGTACTTGGGCAGTTGGTCGAACGGCGTCCTGCCGTCGTCGCGCGGCGCGCTGTTGGCCACGAAGGGCCAGAAGTTGAGCAGCGGCTTTTCGGCCGATTCGCGCTGGACCACCGCCTCTTCGGGTGTCAAAACCCAGACCTGCGACACCATGCCGGCGGCGTCGCGCGTGTAATTGACCAGCAGGTTCTGGCCCGTGAGGGCCGCCGGCATCATCAGCATGTTCTGCGCGCTGCGGATGCGGGCGCCGGGGGCCAAGCGCTCGGGCTGGCCGTCGAGCAGGATCTCGGGGGTGTTGACCAACAGGAACTTGCCGCGCAGTGTGCCGATCGGAAAGTTGCGTCCGCCGTGGGTGGCTTCGTTTTCGACCTGGGCCCGGGCGGGCGGCGCGTACGCACCGCCAAGACCGGCCAGCCCGAGGCAGAGCGCCAGCAGGAGCCGGTATTGCAGGGAGGTGTTGCAGCGATTCATGGGGTACATCCAGAGGCTGGGAAGCGAGGATTCTACCGGCCGCCCCTGGCGCAGGAGGGCAAGGCGGCGGGCGTCCGTCACGCCCGCTTTACCTATCTTTACGGCATGAGTGGACGCCGACCCCCGAGCGCTGTTTCAATAGCGCAAACCGTAACCAAAAGTTGGCATTTTCAAGGATCGACGATCCTGCCGACCCTCTGCAGAAGCCCCATGAAGAAGCACACCGCCGTCAGTTTTGCCGCCGTCCTGGTCGTGGCCGTTGCCGCAGGCGCCTGGTGGTGGTCGGGCCAGAAGGATCGAACGGCCGCCAAAGCCGGCGCCGCGGCGCCGGCGGGTGGCGGCGCGGCACTCGTCACGATCGCGGCTGCGGTGAAGCAGACCGTGCCGGTGACGGTGCAGGTCAATGGCAGTGTGGTTTCGCTCAACAGCGTCGACCTGCGCCCGCAGGTCACCAACACCGTGCGCGAGGTGCACATCAGGGAAGGACAGTTCGTCAAGGCGGGGCAACTGCTCTTCACCCTCGACGACCGGCCGGACCAGGCCAATCTTGCGAAGGCGCGCGCACAGCAGCAGAAGGACGAGGCCACACTGGCCGACCTCGAGCGCCAGTACAAGCGCAGCCAGGACCTGGTGGCGCAGAACTTCATCGCTCGCAGCGCAGCGGATTCCACGCTGTCGCAGCTGGAGGCACAGAAGGCCGCTGTCGCCGCGGACCGCGCCGCCGTGCAGGCCGCCCAGGTGGCGCTGGGCTATGCCACGCTGCGGGCGCCGATCGCGGGTCGCATCGGCGCCGTCAACATCTATCCGGGCAGTCTGGTGCAGCCGACGGCATCGCTCGTCACGATCACCCAGCTCGATCCGATCGCCGTGAGCTTTCCCGTGCCCGAGGGCCAGTTGCAGGACCTGTTGGCCGCCGCGCGCGCGCAGACGCCGGTCGAGGCGCTGGTGCCCGACCGCAAGAAGCCCCTCGTCGGAAAGCTGAACTTCGTCGACAACACGGTCGACCCGCTGATCGGCACCGTGCGTGCCAAGGCGGTCTTCTCCAACGAAGACCAGGCGCTCTGGCCGGGCCAGTTCGTCGAAACGCGCGTGATCGTGCGCACCCTGCGCGACGCCACCGTGGTTCCGGCGGCCGCCATCATGATGCTGACCGAAGGCTCGTCGCTCTACGTCGTGGACGCTGAGCAGAAGGCCACGCGGCGCAAGGTGCAGACGCTCTACACCTTCGGCACCAACGTGGTGGTCAGCGGCGTGCAGCCGGGCGAGCAGGTGGTGATCGAGGGCAAGCAGAACGTCAAGCCCGGCGGCAAGGTGCGCGTGGAGCGGCCGGCGGAGCGGGTATGAACATCTCGGAACTCTGCATCCGCCGTCCGGCGATGACGGTGCTGCTGTCGGCGGCCGTGGTGGTGGTCGGCATCTTCGCGTACTTCAGCATCCCGGTGGCGGCGCTGCCCAGCTACAACACGCCGGTCATCAACGTCAACGCGCAACTGCCCGGCGCGAGCCCGGACACCATGGCCTCGTCGGTTGCATTGCCGCTGGAAAAGCAGTTCTCCACCATCCCCGGCCTGCAGACCATCAGTTCGACCAACACGCAGGGCGTGACCTCGCTCACGCTCGAATTCGTGAGTTCGCGCGACATCGACGCGGCCGCGGTCGACGTGCAGGCCGCGCTGCTGCGGGCCCAGCGCCAGTTGCCGCAGGAGCTCACGCAGCTGCCGTCGTACCGCAAGGTGAACCCGGCCGATGCGCCGGTGCTGTTCATCGCACTGCAGTCGGATTCGATGAACCCGGCCGAGTTGAATGACTATGCCGAAAACCTCATCTCGCCCACGCTCTCGACCATCGACGGCGTGGCCCAGGTCGCGGTGTACGGGCGCAAGGCCTTTGCGGTGCGCATCAAGGCGGACGCCAACCTGCTGAACGCGCGCAACATCACGCTCGACGAACTGGCCAACGCGGTGCGCCTGGCCAATGCCAACACCCCGGTCGGCGTGCTCGACGGGCCGCGCCAGACGCTGACCATCCAGGCCAACGAGCAGATGCTCAAGGCCGCCGATTTCGCGCGCGTGATCGTCGGCCAGCGCAACGGCGCGCCGGTGCGGCTGGACGAGGTCGCGACCATCGAGGACAGCTTCGAGTCGGTCAAGACGGCGAGCAGCTACAACGGGCGCAACTCGATCACGCTGGCCGTGCAGCGCCAGCCGAATGCGAACACGGTGCAGGTGGTCGATGCGGTGCGGGCCCTCATGCCGCGCTTCAAGGCCGAGCTGCCACAATCGGTCGAGATCAACATGGTCAACGACCGCTCGCTGTCGATCCGCGAGGCGGTGCACGACGTGCAGCTCACGCTGATCGGCACCATCCTGCTGGTGGTGCTGGTGATCTTCCTGTTCCTGCACCGTCTGGTCGCCACGCTGATCCCTGCCGCGACGATTCCGATCTCGCTGATCGGCGCGGTCGCGCTGCTCTACGCGTTCGGCTACAGCCTGGACAACGTGTCGCTGCTCGGCATCACGCTGGCGGTCGGGCTGGTGGTGGACGATGCGATCGTGGTGCTCGAGAACATCATGCGCTACGTCGAAAAAGGCATGGAGCCGATGGCGGCGGCGCTCCGGGGCGCGCGCGAGGTCGGATTCACCATTGTCTCGATCTCGATCTCGCTGGTGGCGGTGTTCATCCCGATCTTCTTCATGCCGGGCGTGATCGGCCTGCTGTTCCACGAATTCGCGGTCGTGGTGGCGCTGGCGGTGCTGGTGTCGGCCGTGGTGTCGCTCACGCTGGTGCCGATGCTCGCGAGCCGGTTGCTCAAGCAGGTCCAGCGGGCGCCCGGTGCGCTCGACCACGAGGAGGAGCATCCCGAACCCGGCACCGCGATCGGGCGTGCCTTCGAACGGGGCTACCGCGCTGTGCATGGCAGCTACATGCGGTCGCTCGACTGGACGCTTCACCACCGGTGGCTGATGCTCGGTCTCGCCGGCCTGACCTTCGTGCTCACGGCCTGGATGTTCGTCTCGATCCCGAAGGGCTTTTTCCCCGAAGAAGACATCGGGCAGATCCAGATCACCACGGAGGCCTCCGAAGACATTTCCTTCACCGCGATGAAGGTGCTGCAGGACCGTGTGGGCGAGGCGATCATGGCCGACCCGAACGTGGCCTACGTGAGTTCTTTCGTCGGCGTCGGCGGCCCGACCGCCACGCAGAATTCGGGGCGCCTGTTCGCCGTGCTCAAGCCGCGCGGCGAACGCGCGAAGATGCCGCAGGTGCTCGAATCGCTGCGCCAGCGCTTCCGCCAGATCCCGGGCATCGCGGTCTACATGCGGCCGGTGCAGAACCTGCAGCTCGGCGGCCGGCAGAGCAAGGCACGCTACCAGTACACGCTGCAGAGCGTGAGCGCCGGCGCCATGAGCGAGTGGGCCGGCAAGATGCTGGAGCGCATGCGCGCCGATCCGGACTTCCGCGACGTGACAAGCGACTCGCAGAACCGCGGCCTGCAGGCCACGCTCGACATCGATCGCGACAAGGCCGGCGTGCTCGGCGTGCAGGTCGGCGACCTGCGCACGGCCCTCTACAACGCGTACGGCGACCGACAGATCGGCAGCATCTACGGCGCGAGCAACACCTACCAGGTGATCCTTTCGGCAGCCGACAGCGACCGGCAGTTCGAGCAGGACATGGCGCGCCTTTCGGTGCGCAACAAGGCGGGGCAACTGGTACCGCTGACGGCGTTCTCGACCGTGCGGCGCACCGTGGGCCCGACGGCCGTCAACCACCAGGGCCAGCTGCAGGCGGTCACGCTGTCGTTCAATCTGGCGCCGGAGGTGCCGCTCGGCAACGCCACGGCCAAGATCGACCGCTTCAAGCAGGAGATCAAGATGCCGGAGTCGATCATCACGAGCTACGGGGGCGATGCGGCGGTGTTCCAGAGTTCGCAGTCCAGCCAGGCGATCCTGCTGATCCTCGCGGTGCTCGTGATCTATGTGCTGCTCGGCGTTTTGTACGAGAGCTACATCCACCCGCTGACCATCCTGGCGGGACTGCCTTCGGCGGCCGTCGGCGCGCTGCTGTCGCTCAAGCTGTTCGGCTTCGACCTGACGCTCATTGCCACCATCGGCATCCTGCTGCTGATCGGCATCGTGAAGAAGAACGCCATCATGCTGATCGACTTCGCGCTCGACGCGCAGCGCACCGAAGGCATGCGGCCGGTCGACGCGATCCGCGAGGCGTGCCGGCTGCGCTTTCGCCCGATCCTCATGACGACCCTGGCCGCGCTGATGGGGGCGTTGCCGTTGGCACTGGGCCTCGGCGCCGGTGCCGAGTTGCGGCAACCCCTCGGGGTGGCCGTGGTCGGCGGGCTGATCTTCTCGCAGGTGATCACGCTCTACATCACGCCCGCGATCTATCTCGCGCTGGACCGCTACAGCGGCACCGGCCCGCTGCAGACTTTGCCGGGCGATGTGCCGTCGGCGGCGGTGCGACCCGCCGCGAGCAGCGACGCCGCACTGACCTGATTGGCTGGCCCCGATCTGTCGTTTCGACGACGAAGCGGGCCCGCAGACAGCGAGCAATCCGTCACGCACAGTGAAGATTTGAAACGGGAGGCGATGGGCAGCACGACGCGTTTCAGCGACGCTTAAGCCTCTCGGCAGAGACTGGCTTCGTCCATGAACGGTCATGCCCATCCGAAGGAACCTGCCCCATGAAACTTGCTGCCACACCGCTGCCCCTCGACGCCTCGCAAATCGCCCGTGTCCTCGAACTGCTCGAAATGCGCGCATTGGCCCCGGAGGACACTGCCGCCAGGTTCCACAAGCTCTGCAAGTCGCGCGTGTTCTCCGCTGCGCAGCAGAACGCGATCGAACTGCTCTTCGAGCTCGACGACGACCAGGTCGCGAACGCCCTCATGCGCTTCGCAGACGAAGAAGCGCGCGACCTCGTCCGGGCGCAGCTGCCGCACGAAGCCCGCCTGAGCTTCGTCGTCGCCTGACCCTCCCGCTCGCCTTCCGCAACAATCGGGCATGCCATTGCCCGAACTTCTCCATGTCGACGTCGCCATTGTCGGTACCGGCCAGGCGGCCCCCAGCCTCGCGGTTGCGCTCGCGGGAGACGGCGAAAGCGTCGCGCTGATCGAGGGCCACCAGGTCGGTGGCACCTGCGTCAACAACGGCTGCACGCCGACCAAGACTCTGCGCAAGAGCGCGCGCGTGGCGCACATGGCCGGGCGTGCGGCAGAGTTCGGTGTGCAGGTCGGCCCGGTCCGGGTGGACTTCGCAGCCGCGATGGAACGGATGCAGACGCGGGTCGACAGCGCACGCAGCGGGCTGGAAGACTGGCTGGCGGCCCAGCCGCGCCTGACGCTGATCCGCGGTTGGGGGCGCTTCGAGGGGGGCGACGCCGCCCGTGGCTTCCGGCTGCAGGCCGGGGACCGGCGGATCATGGCGCAGCGCGTCTACCTCAACACCGGCACGCGGCCTGTGGTGCCATCGATCGCCGGCCTCGACACCGTGCCGTTCCTGGACAACGTGTCGTTGCTGCAGTTGCGCAGCCTGCCGCGCCATCTGGTGATCCTGGGCGGCAGCTACATCGGTCTCGAAATGGGGCAGATCTTCCGCCGCCTCGGCAGCGAGGTGAGCATCGTCGAGACCGGGCCGCGCATCACGGGCCGTGAAGACGCAGACGTCTCCGACGCCGTGCACGCCCTGCTGTTGGAGGAAGGCATTGCGGTTCATTGCGGACACCCGGTCGATGCGGTGGCGCCGCTCGCAAACGGCGCAGGCGTTCGGGTGAGTGTCGGCGGCCGGCAGGTCGACGGGTCGCACCTGCTGGTGGCCACGGGGCGCCAGCCCAACACCGAGCGCCTCGACCTGGGCACCGTCGGCGTGACCGTCGACGGGCGCGGCTACGTGCCGACCGATGGCGAGTTGCGCACCAACGTGACCGGCATCTGGGCGCTGGGCGACATCAACAAGCGCGGCGCCTTCACCCACACCAGCTACCACGACCACGAGATCGTGCTGGCCAACCATCGTCTGCAGCGGCAAGGCGCAGGCGGCAAACGGCGCAGTGCCGACGACCGCACCATGGCCTATGCGATGTTCACCGATCCGCCACTGGGCCGCGTCGGCATCGGCGAGGGCGAAGCGCGTGCCATGGTGGCGCAGGGCCGTCGAATCTCGATGGCCACGCATGCGATGGCGGACGTGAGCCGCGCCAAGGAGGAGAGCGAAACCACCGGCTTGATCAAGCTGCTGGTCGACGACGCGACCGGCCGCTTTCTGGGCGCCGCGATCTTCGGCATCCAGGGCGACGAGATCATTCAGGTGATCAGCAACTTCATGGCGACCGGCGCGAGCCACCAGGTGCTGAAGGATGCACTGCCGGTGCATCCCACCGTGGCGGAGTTCCTGCCCACCGTCCTCGGAAAGCTGAAGCCGCTGGCCGCCTGAGCTGCGCATCGGAACCGGCCGGGCGTCGAAGCGGCGCGTGGCACAGGGCGATGCCCATGGCGAGGACGCCCGTGACGGCAAGCATTGCCGCGCTGTGAACGCCAAGGGCCACCAGCGCCTGCACGATGGCGCCCCCCAGTGCGTCGACGTCGCGGTCAGCGGCGTTTCCGGTGCAAAGAGGAACCAGCGCAGGCACCAGCACCAAGCCGGCGCCGTGCGCGGTGGCCAGCACGAAAGACCCGAGCGCCAGCCCTGCGTGCCCGGCCGACGACCGGATGCGGCCGGCATGGCGATCCGACAGCCAGACCACCGTGGCGATACCCAGCAGGGCACCGGCCAGCGACTGCAGCAGCGCGCGGTCGATCGACACGCCGAGCGACACCGCCGCGGCCACCAGCGCCATCGAGGCGACATGCCCGAGCACGATCGGCACGCCGGCCCGCAGGCTCAGGTGTGGCAGCACGCGCCTGCCGGCGCGGCGGGCGCCGGCGCATAGCGGTCGTGGTGGCGCACCCATTCCATCTTGTTGGGCACGTCGCGTTCGTTGCGGCCCAGGGGCGTGAGGTCGAGCATGCGGTAGGTGCCCATCATCACTTCAACGCCGCGACCGAAGGTGGAATAGGTGTGGAAGACTTCGCCGGACTCGTCCTTGCAGAACACGCTGACGCCGGGCATCTCTTCGGCCTTGAAGGGAAGCAGTCCGTAGTTGTAGTGGATCTCGCCGCTGGCCTGCGCCTGCGGCGTGAAGCTGACGGCGAAGTCGTAGTTGAAGCTGCTGCCGTGCGACGACACCCATTCGAATTGCCAGCCCATGCGCGCGCGAAAGCGTGCGATCTCGGCCAGCGGCGCGCGCGACACTGCGACCAGCGTGGTGTCGCGCTGTGCCAGGTGCACGGTCATGCCGTCGCTGTGATCCGCCATGTAAGAACAGCTTGGGCAACCCTGCGCCCATCCCGGCGCGAGCATGAAGTGCTGCACCAGCAGTTGGCGGCGCCCTTCGAACAGCTCGGCCAGCGAGCGCTGGCCCCGGGATGTGTCGAAGACGTAGTTCTGTTCGACGCGCTCCCAGGGCAGCGCGCGGCGTTCGCTCGCGACCTGGTCTTGCAGTCGCATCAGTTCCTTTTCGCGTGCGAGCAGGGCGCGTCGCTCGGCAATCCAGCGGTCGGCGGCCACGACAGGATGGTTCACGGTGTTCATGGTTGTCCTTTCATTTCAACGGTCCAGGGATTCAGGCCTTGGCGCGCTTCGGACGGCGTACCGCGCGCACCTTGCCGCTGCCGCCCCCGCCGCAATAGAACAGGTCGGCTCCATCCGACTCGAGCCCGCTGACGCCGGTACCCGGCGGCATCGCCAGCCGATCGAGCACGGCGCCGCTGGCCGGGTCGATCCGGCGCAGTTCGCTCTCGTCACCTTCCCAGGTGCCGTGCCACAGGTCGCCGTCGACCCAGGTCACGCCGGTGACGAAGCTGTTGGACTCGATGCTGCGGATCACGACACCGGTCGCGGGGTCGATCTGGTGGATCTTGCGGTCGCGGTACTGGCCGACCCAGAGGCTGCCCTCGGCCCATGTGAGGCCCGAGTCGTTGCCGTTGCCCGGTGCCGGAATGGATGCCACCACCGCACCGGTGGCCGGGTCGATCTTGTCGATGCGCGTCTCGGCGATCTGGTAGAGATGGGTGCCGTCGAAGGCGGTGCCGGCATCGCAGGGGCGGTCCAGCGTGCGCGTGGTCTCGCCGCTGGCAGGCTCGAAGGCGACCAGCGCGGCGCCGGTGGCGGCCCAGACGCGCTGGCCATCGTGCGTCACGCCGGCCACCGAGCCGGCACCGGCGAAGGGGCCGTATTCGCGCACGATTTCGGCGGCGTGCGGCGCGGCCAGGGCCGTGTCCTGGACAGGGTTGGGGCTCATCGTTGACTCCTTGCGGCACGCGGAATCGGCGCCGTGAGACGACTCTATTCAATCGGCAGCGCCGCGGGGAGTAACAAGATCGTCGTGAATCCCGCGAGCGATGGCGCCAGCCAGCGACGCGCGCGGGCCTGCCCGACGGCGCGCACCCGTCCGTCGGCCTCCAGTTCGGCCAGCGCGCGCTGCACGGTGCGCTGGCTGGTATCGAGCGCCAGCGCCAGGGCCGAGGTCGACCAGGCGGCGCCGTCGGACAGCAGCGCCACCAGCGAAGCCTGATCGCCGTCGATGGGCGGCACCAGCACGGCGACATCGCGCGCATCGCGCGGCAGCAGGACGAAGCCCTGCGCGGTGGCTTCGATCGAGGCCAGTGCCTTGACCAGCGCGCGCAGCCGGCCGATCTCGACCCGCAGGCGGGCGCGATGGGTTTCGTCGGGGCGGCGGATGCGGAACGCGCTGGCGATCAGGGCGTCGCGGTCGACGTCGCCCGGCCACGCCTCGGCAAGCGCGCGGGCCAGCGCAAAAAGGAGAGGCCGGCGCGCAAGCGATTGCCACGCGTCGCCGGTGCCCATGCCGCGGCGGCAGGCATCGATCACCAGCGCGCTGGAGCCCCGGAGCGCGGCCACCTCGTCGAGCCGCAGCGGCTGGTCGATGCCATCGGCACGGCGTCGCCGGGCGGCCGGGCGTTCGAGTGCGGTTCGCACCGCAGCGACTTCGGCGAGCAGCGCCGGTACCCCCGCTTGCAGCGCCGCGGCTTCCGCCCGCGCGAGCGCCAGGCGTGCACGGTCGGGCTGCAGCGAACGCAGCGCCAACTCGGCGGTGGAGAGCGCCGCCACGGCCGCGAGCGACGGCGTCGTCTCGTTCGCATCGAGCGCTGCCAGTGCGGTGGCGGCCTCGCCGAGACGGCCCAGCAGCAGCAGGCGGCGCACCGCGATCAGTCGCGCTTGCAGCGCGTTGACCCGGTCGGTGCGCGCGTCCAGCGTGGACGCTGCCGCCAACAGCGGGCGCGGCGAGCCGCCGAGGTCGCGCATGGCCAGCGCCACCTCGGCTTCGGCCACCACGCAGCGCGCCCGCGCCAGCGCCTCGTGCGCACCGAAGCCGCGGGCGGCGCGCCGCAGCAGTTCGCGGGCACGCGGGTATTCGCCGAGTTGCGCCATCGCGATGCCCCGCAGCGCGAGCGCGGGCGGATCGTCGCGCAGCGCGACCCGCTTGAGCGCGCCGAGTGCGTCGCCTGCTGCGAGGGCGCGGCCGGCGGCGGAGATCAGGGAATCCATGGCGCGAGGCTACCAAGGTTGCCCATGGGACAATCCCGCCCTTGCCGCCGTTCAGCCCGATCCCCGACCTGCATTTCTACGCCGCTGCCGTGCCCGCCGTCCTGCTCCTCGGCATCAGCAAGAGCGGTTTCGGCGCAGGCTTCGGTTCCCTCGCCGTGCCGATGATGGCGCTGGCAGTGACCGTGCCCGAGGCGGCCGCGATCCTGATGCCGGTGCTGCTCTTGATGGACGTGATCGGCCTCGCGGCCTTCCGGCGCGATTTCGACCGCCAGCTGCTGATGTTCCTGGTTCCGTGCGGGCTGCTCGGCATCGTCGCCGGCGCGCTGCTGTTTCGCGTGCTGTCGCCGCAGACCGTGGCGGGTCTGGTCGGCGTGTTCACACTGCTGTTCCTTGCGCAGCGGCTGCTCTTTCCGCCGAGGCCCGATGCGGCACCGCCTTCGCGCGTGACGGGCGGCGTGTTGACCGCGCTCTCGGGTTTCACGAGCTTCATCGCGCACGCGGGCGGGCCGCCGCTCAACGCCTATGTGATCCCGCTGAAGCTCTCGCCCGTGGTGTTCACCGCGACGATGGCGTACTTCTTCTTCGTCGTGAACCTGAGCAAGTGGGTGCCTTATGCCTGGCTCGGGTTGCTCGACTGGCGCAACCTCGCCACCTCGCTGGTGCTGCTGCCGCTGGCACCCGTGGGCGTGTGGATCGGTGTGCGCATCGCGCGCCGCATCAGCGCGACGTGGTTCTACCGCGCCCTCTACCTCGGCATGTTGTTGACCGGTCTCAAGCTGGTTTGGGACGGCTTCATCGCCTGATTTTTTCAACGCAACTGGATGTTCACCATGATCGCTTCCGAACGGCTCACCATCCTCACCGGCGCCTCGCGCGGCCTGGGCCGCGCAATGGCGCAGCAGCTGCTGGCGCAATCCGGCGCCACGTTGGTCTGCATCTCGCGGCGCAGCGACGACGCCCTCGCGGAACTGGCCCGGCAGGCGGGCGCGTCGCTCGAGCAATGGGAACTCGATCTGTCGGAGCCGGCGCTTGCAGCCGGGCGCCTGGGCGCCTGGCTGCAAGCCGTCGACCCGGCGCGTTTCGCGCGGGCGACGCTGATCAACAACGCCGGCACGGTGGGCCAGCCACGCCCTCTGGCCGATGGTGTGGCGGCCGACCTGGCGCAGGCGCTGCGCGTCGGGCTGGAGGCGCCGATGCTGCTGGCCGGTGCGTTTCTCGGTGCCACGCGCGACTGGACCGGGCGGCGCGAGGTGCTGAACATCTCGTCGGGCCTCGGCCGCAATGCGATGGGCAGCCAGGCGCCGTACTGCGCGGCCAAGGCCGGCATGGACCACTTCTCTCGCGCCGTGGCGCTGGAGCAGGCCGCGTTGCCCAACGGCGCGAAGATCGTCTCGCTCGCGCCGGGCGTGATCGACACCGACATGCAGGTCCAGTTGCGCGGCACGCCGGCCGACGCGTTCCCGGACCGCGAGCGCTTCGTGCAGCTCAAGGCCAACGGAATGCTGGATTCGCCCGAGACCGCGGCCGGCAAGGTGCTCGGCTACCTCGACCGCGCCGACTTCGGCAGCAAACCTGTGGCGGACGTTCGGGACGCCTGAAGGGCTCGGCGGCGCTTCAGCGGTAGAGCTTCTGCAGCAGCCCGATCAGCGTCTCGCGCTCGCGTGCGGACAGCCGGGCACTCGCGTCGAGCTCCAGCTGCACCACCGCCTCCTCGGCCTCGCGCACCAGCTTTCGGCCGGCTGCGGTGAGGTGCAGGCCGACCGCGCGGCCGTCGTGCGGATGGGGACGGCGCTCGATCAGGCCACGGCCGTCCATCGCAGCGACCAGGCTCACCAGGTTGGGCGGGAGGATGTCGAGCGTGGCGCAGAGCTGGCGCGAGGTCGCACCCGGGTTGTGCGCCAACAGCGACAGCACCGAGAAATCGACCTGCTTGAGCCCATAGGCGGCCATGCGTTCGGCGAACACCGTCGAGATGGCCAGCCAGCCGCGGCGCGCGTTGTAGCCCACCAGGTTTTCGAGCACGCGCGTGTCGAGCTGCTCGCTGCGTGCAGGCGATTCGGTCTTGCGGGTTCGGGGCGTGGCCATGCCGCGAGCGTAACGCGGCGCGGCCGGTTTCAGGCCGCGGCGGTTGCGGCAGTCACCGCGTCGCAGGCCCGCTTGACCATGCCCAGGCGCATCTCGAACTCCGGCAGCAGGTGGCGCCGGAACGCGGCCGACGGCACCGACCAGCGCGCCGGTTCGGGCTGCGAGGCCGCAGCCACGTCGATGCGCGCCCAGGCCCAGGCCATCAGCGTGAGCATCACCACGCGCAGGTAGTCGTCGGCCACCTCGTACGGCAGGGTCGGGTCGGCGTGCGCGGCCATCGCGATGCCGGTGGTCAGGTAGCGCAGTTGAGCGAGGCGGCGCTGCGCGTCGGCGTCGGTGTCGCGCGCGGCCTCCAGTTCGTCGCGCAGTTCGACCAGCAACTTGCCCATGCCGGCACCGCCATCGGGCAGCACCTTGCGCACCAGCAGGTCGATCGCCTGGATCTCGTTGGTGCCCTCGTAGATCATCGACACGCGCGCGTCGCGCACGGTCTGCTCGATGCCCCATTCGCGCACGTAGCCGTGCCCGCCGAACACCTGCAGGCATTCGCTCGCGCCCAGAAAGCCCTGCTGCGTGCAGGCGGCCTTGAGCACCGGGGTGACGAGCGCACACCAGCGTTGCGCGCGTTCGCGTGCGGCGGTGTCGGCCTCGTGCTTCGCGACATCGAGCATCAGCGCGGTGCGGTAGGCGATCACGCGCGCACCGTCGACCCAGGCGCGCTGGCTGTCGAGGATGCGGCGCATCGCCGGGTGCTCGATCAGCAGATCGGCATCGTTGGCACCCCGGCTCGCCGGTGGCCGGGGCGCGCGCATCTGGCGTCGCTCCCGCGCATAGGCATCGGCTTTCTGCCAGGCGGAGTCCAGTAGGCCGATGCCCTGCAGCGCGGTGTGCAGGCGGGCCGAATTCATCATCACGAACATCGCCTGCAAGCCAAGGCCGGGTGCGCCGATGAGCCAGCCGGTGGCGTCGTCGAAGCGCATCTGGCAGGTCGGGCTGCCGTGCAGGCCCATTTTTTCCTCGATGCGTTCGCAGTGCACGGTGTTGCGGCCGCCGCCGGGCAGCAGTTTGGGCGCGAGCACCAGCGACAGGCCCTTCGGTCCGGGCGGCGCATCGGGCAGGCGGCACAGCACGAGGTGCACGATGTTGTCGCTCAGGTCGTGCTCTCCGCCGGAGATGAAGACCTTGCTGCCGCTCACGCGGTAGCTCCCGTCAGCCTGCGGGGTGGCGCGCGTGCGCACCTGGCCGAGGTCGCTGCCCGCGTGGGCCTCGGTCAGGCACATCGTGGCCAGCCATTCGCCGCTCGCGAGCTTCGGCAGGTAGCGCGTCTTCAGGTCGTCGCTGCCATGGTGCTGGAGGCATTCGCAGGCGCCGTGCAGCAGGCCGGGCGCCATGTTGAAGCCCTGGTTCGCCGCGCTGAGCCACTCGGAAACGATCGCGGTCGTCAGCGCCGGCAAGCCCTGGCCGCCGTCCTCGGGTGCCGCAGCGAGCGCGGGCCAGCCGGCCTGCCAGAAGGCGCGGTATGCATCGGCGAAGCCGGGCGGCGTGGTGACTTCGCCCTGCGCGAAGCGACAGCCGACTTCGTCCCCGCTCCGGTTCAGCGGAGCGATCACCTCGCCGATGAAGCGGCCGGCTTCGTCGAGCAGTTGCGTCTGCAGCGCCCCATCGAAATCGGCGAAGGGCGCGAGCGCCTGCAGCCGCGCCGTGGTGCCGAGCACCGCTTCGAGGATGAAATGCTGGTCTTCCGGGCGGGGCTGGTAATTCATGGGCGGCAGGCGAAACTGCTGGCGCGTTCAGGATCGCCGCCCTGGTAGCGGGCCACCTGCGGCCAGGGGCAGAGCGGGCGGGTGCGCTGGGCCGACCAGCCGGCGGGCAACTCGGGGTTGACCATGTTGCTGCCGGCGCCGCGCGCGGTCGCGGTCACCGACGCCGGCGCTTCGCCGCGCTCCACCCAGGCGACCAGCGCGCTCAGCATGTCGAACTGGTCCGTGGCGGGGCCGCCGGAGCAATGGTTCATGCCCGGCACCGGAAAGTAGCGCGCGAACGCCGCCGCATTGCCGCCGTTGGCCGACTGCACCCGCTCGTACCAGGCGGCGGTGTCGTCGGACGAGAACACCGGATCGCTGGTCCCGTGATAGACCATCATCTTCGCGCCGCGGTTGCGCAGTGTGGCCAGGTTGGCCGCGTCGGGCGGCGACATGAAGGCCATCGCCGATTCGCGGAAGACATCGCTCACCAGCTTGAGTTCGGCCGGGGTGAACGCGCTTTGCAGGTCGGGCAACCCGGCCGGTGTGCTGGCCGTGGCGATCCTCGCGTACTGCTGCGCGCCGTAGAGCTGCGCCACCGCGGCGCGCGGCAGGTTGAAGCCGGGGTTTCCGGCCAGGATGCCGTCGTAGTCGCCGGCCGACCGCGCGGCGGCCACCATCGCATGCCGGCCACCGTTGGAGCAGCCGCCGATGTAGGAGCGGTCGGGGCCGCGGCCATAGGCCTGGGCGATCACGTGTTTGGCCACGGGCGTGAGTTGCGCAACCGCGTTGTAGCCGTAGTCCAGCCGGGCTTGCGGATCGAGCCCGAAGCGCGGTCCGAGCGCGCCGGCGTGACCGGCGTCGGAGCTGACCACGGCAAAGCCCATCCGCAGCGCATTCGTCACCGGCGCGCCGCCGCCGATGCCGCCGAGCGCCGGCACCACGGCGCCGTCCAGCCCGCCATTGACCTGGTGGAAGAAGCGCCCGTTCCATGCCACCGGCAGGCGCATCTCGAATCCGATGGCGTAGCTGTTGCCGTCGACCGCGCTCTTGCGCTCGTTCATGCGGCCTTGCACCAGGCAGTGCGCCGGCGCGGGCTGGCTCGCGTTGGCGCCCGATGCCACCGGACCGGCCGGGACCGGCGTCGCGCTCGTGTAGACCACGCCGGGCCGGGCTGCCCGGCTCGCGAGGTCGCCGCAGGCCTGCAGTGCGCCCGGGTTCGCTGCAGCAAGCTGCGGCGGCGTGCCGGTGCCTGTTGTGCCGCAGCCGGCAAGCACGAGTGGCAGGACGATGACGGCGAGCCGCGGCATGTTCATGATTCCGCCGTGAAGCCGATCTGTTTGACGAGCGGCCCCCAGCGCTCGAACTCCGCCTTCTGGTCGGCGGCCATCGCCTGCGGCGTGCTGCCATGCGCCACCAGCCCCACCAGGGCCAGCGCGTCCACCACGCTCTTGTCCTTGAGCGCTGCGTTGATGGCGGCGCTGGCACTGGCGATGGTGGCTGCCGGCGTCTTCGCGGGTGCGTAGAAGCCGAACCATTCCTCGACCGTCACGTCCGGAAATCCCAGCTCGGTGAAGGTGGGTACGTCGGGCAAGTAGGGCGAGCGCGCCTTGCCGGAGGTGGCGAGCACGCGCACGCGGCCGGTCTTCATGTACTGGAGGTAGTCGCCGCTGGGGTTCATCGCGGCGGCGATCTGGCCGCCGACCAGATCGGTGATGCTGGGCACCGTGCCGCGGTAGGGCACGTGCTTGAGCTCGACGCCGGCGCGCATGCCGAGCAGCGCGCCGAGCAGGTGCGGCAGTGAGCACCGAGCCGTCGGCCGGCGCGGCCTTCAGCGACTCGACTGCGATGCGGCCCCCGGCGCCCGGCTTGTTCTCCACGAAACCCGGGTTCTTGCTGTAGGGCGTGCCGCCGAGCTTCTCGGCCACGCGGCGCGCCACGCTGTCGCCGGCGCTGCCGGCCGGAAAGCCGTAATAGATCTTGACCTGGTCCAGCGCCTGGGCGAGCGCCGAAAGCGGACACAGCGCGCCGAGGGCGGCGGCAGAGAGAAGGGTGCGTCGATCGATCATGTGTTTGTCTCCTGGGGTTTTGGGGGAAATCAGCGCGGTGCCATTCGGAGGGCACCGTCTATGCGAATGACTTCGCCATTGAGGTGGCCGTTGGTCACGACGTGGCAGGCCAACTCGGCAAATTCCGAGGGCTTGCCCAGACGTGGAGGGAAGGGAATGGACGCGGCCAGCGATTGCTGCACCGGTTCGGGCAGCTCCATCAGCAGCGGTGTCGCGAACAGGCCCGGCGCCACCGTGCACACGCGGATGCCGTGCTGCGCCAGGTCGCGCGCCATCGGCAACGTCATGCCGACCAGGCCGCCCTTGGACGCGCTGTAGGCCTGCTGGCCGACCTGGCCGTCGAAGGCCGCGACAGAGGCGGTGAACAGCATCACGCCACGCTCGCCGCCGTCGAGCGCATCGAGCTTCGCGCAGGCCGCGGCGAACAGGCGGGCCATGTTGTAGCTGCCGATCAGGTTGACCGTGACGACGCGCGCGAAGTCTTCCAGCGGCGCCGGG
>SEGN01000224.1 GCA_004211245.1 Variovorax sp. | reverse complement strand
TTGTCGAACATCACGTCCGCGTTGCCTGCGACCATGTCGAGCAGGGCCGGGGCCGAGCCCTTGTACGGAATGTGCGTCATGTAGCTGCCGGTCATGCTCTTGAACAGTTCGCCGGCCAGGTGGATGGAGGTGCCGCTGCCGCTCGATGCCATGTTGAGCTTGCCGGGGTGGCTCTTCGCATATTTGATGAAGTCGGCCACGTTCCTGATGCCCATCTCCTTCGCCTTGTCGGCGTTCATCTCCATCACGTTCGGCACCGCCGCCACCAGCGTGATGGGCACGAAGTCCTTGATCGGGTCGTAGGGCAGCTTGGCGTACAGCGCGCGGTTGATGCCGTGCGTGCCGACCGTGCCCATCAGCAGCGTGTAGCCGTCGTTCGCCGCCTTGGCCACGATGTCGGCGCCGACGTTGCCGCCGGCCCCCGCGCGGTTGTCGACGATGAACTGCTGTCCGAAGGCCTTCGACAGTTCCGGCGCCACCGCACGCGCCAGGATGTCGGTGGTGCCGCCGGCGGCAAAGGGCACCACGATGCGCACCGGCTTGTTCGGCCACTGGCCTTGCGCCGCGACCGGGCCGGCCATGAAGGCGACGGCGGCCGCGGTCGATGCGATGAGCGCGGTGCGCCGGCGGATGCGGGAAGGGAGAGTCATGCCTGCTTTCGGGAAATGAAGAGAAGTTGAAGGGACGCCACCGCCACATGCAGCGGCTGCCCGGGCTGCACGCCCAGCGCGGCAGCGGCGGCGTTGGCGTGGCTGACGACGCCCTCGTCCAGCGTGCTGGCCGCCTCGCCGATGCGCGCGCTGTGGTGCGCCACCGCGCAGGCCGCGAGGCCATGCATCTGCAGGAAGCCGAGCGCGGCGATGCCGGCGTTGTCGCGGCCCACGCCGGCGTCGTTGAACACGCTCAGCACCGGCCGTGCCGCCAGCGCGTAGCGCGCCGAGCTCATGCCGCCATGCGAGCCGCTCACGGCAATGCAGCCGGCGTCGCCCGGCCTCAGTTCGGTGATGGAATCGACCACGCGCAGCGACATCGGCATGGCCGCAGTTGTAAGTGCGAAGCGGTCGATCCGTTGCCGGTAGATACCCCGCCCGCGCGGCAGATCAGTCGCCGCGCATGCGCTCGGCGAAACCATCGGCCCGAAAGCGCGCGACCAGGAAATCCACGAACGCGCGCGTCTTGGCCGGCAGCAGTTTCTTGCTCGGGTAGTAGAGCGACAACGCACCGGCATCGGCATGCCAGCCCGGCAGCAGGCGCACGAAATCGCCGTTGGCCAGGCCCGGTCCGGCGAAAGGCATTGGCAGCAGCGCCACACCGATCTGCATGCGGACCGCCAGCGCGATCGCCTCGGGGTCGCTGAAGATCGCGCGCGGCTGCATGTCCGCCGTGCCCTCGTCGCCCGCCGCGTTGCGCAGCGTCCAGGCCCGCACCCGGCCGGTCGGCGACGAGCGCCGCACGATGCCGTCGAGCGCCGCCAGATCCGCCGGCTGCTTCGGCATGGGCCGACCCGCCATGTAGGCCGGCGATGCCACCGCCACCACGTGCACGCGGCCCAGCTCGCGTGCCACCAGGCCCGGCGTGAGTTCGATGCCGCCGCCGATGGCCGCGTCGAAGCCCTCGCCGATCAGGTCGACCTGCCGGTTGTCGAAATGCCAGTCGGGCACGACGGCCGGGTAGCGCGAAAGGAACTCGCCGAGGAGCGGCACCACATAGGCCCGGCCGAAGGCCTGCCCCATGCTGACCTTGAGCGTGCCGGCCGGTTGCCCGCCCACGGTGCTCACGTTGGCCAGCGCATCCTGCAGCGTGGCGAGCCCGCCGCTGACCTGGCGCAGGAAACCCTCGCCGGTTTCGGTGAGCGTCAGCCGGCGCGTGCTGCGCTGGAACAGCCGCACGCCGAGCCGGGCCTCCAGGCGTGCCACGTTCTTGCTCACCGCGGCCGGGGTCAGCCCGAGGCGCCGCGCGGCGGCCGAGAAGCTGCCCGCTTCGGCGCTCTGGACGAAGGATTCGAGATGGGCGAGCGCTTCCATTCGGCTATTTTCAACTCAAAGTTGAAGCTGATTGAGCCTTTTGCAGGCTACCGGGAACAGCGGGATCTCTCCAAACTGAAGGCCTGTTCAACACATTCACCCGAAAGAATTCCATGACAAGCTCTTCCAACACCCTCCCGCTGGCCGGCAAGGTCGCCTTCGTCACCGGCGGCTCGCGTGGCATCGGTGCGGCGATCGTGCGCCGGCTGGCGGCAGACGGCGCCGCCGTCGCCTTCAGCTACAGCAGCAGCCCGGCACCCGCCGGCGAACTGGTGCACAGCATCGAAACGGCCGGCGGCCGCGCCATCGCGCTGCGCATCGACAGCGCCGACGCGGCGGCGCTCAAGGCCGGCATCGATCATGCCGCCGCCACGCTGGGGCGGCTCGACATCCTGGTCAACAGCGCCGGCGTGCTGCACCTCGGCACGGTCGAGCAACTTTCGCTGGAAGACTTCGACCACACGATCGCCGTCAACGTGCGCGCGGTGTTCGTTGCGACGCAGGCTGCCGTGGCCCACATGGAGCGCGGCGGCCGTGTCATCAACATCGGCAGCACCAACGCCGAGCGCATGCCTTTCGCCGGCGGCAGCATCTATGCGATGAGCAAGTCGGCGCTGACCGGCCTGGTGCAAGGTCTGGCGCGCGACCTCGGGCCGCGCGGCATCACGGTCAACAACGTGCAGCCGGGACCGGTCGACACCGACATGAACCCGGCCGACGGCCCGCAGGCCGGCACGATGCGCAGCTTCATGGCCATCGACCGGCACGGCCGGCCGGACGAGATCGCCGGCATGGTGGCCTACCTGGCCGGCCCGGAGGCGGGCTTCGTGACCGGCGCGGGCCTCAACATCGACGGCGGCTTCGCGGCCTGAACTGGCGTCAGTCGGGCAGTTCGGCGCTGCTCGCCACCGACACCATCAGCTTGTCCAGCGTGGCGCCGAAGCGCGCGAGCTCCTCGGCGTCGACGCCCGCGAACAGCTCGGCCTCGCGCTGCATTCCGAGCGCATGCACGGTGGCGAACAGGGTCGTGCCTGCCGCCGTGAGGTAGAGCCTGCTGCGGCGCTGGTCGGTCGGGTCGTCGCGGGCCTGCAGGCGCTTCGCGCGCTTCAGGCCCGCGAGCGCGCGGCTCACCGACATCTTGTCGAGCCCCGTCTTGTCCACCACCTGCGTGGCCGTGAACCCTGCATGCGCGCCGAGCACCGCCATCACGCGCCATTCGTTCAGCGTGAGCTGGTGCTGGCGTCCGACGCGCTGCTGGAACGGCCGCGCCGTGAGGTTGACGACGCGCACCAGCTTGAAGAAGAGCGAGTCGTCGGCCGCCATGGGATGTTCAAGCCACGAGCTTGCGCGCGGCGTCGATGATCTGTTGGGCGCTCACGCGCGATTGCGCCTCGAGCACGGCGGCATAGCCGACCGGAATGCGGGGCGCACCGAGCCGCGCGATCTTGCAGCCGGTGGCCTCGGCTGCCGTGGCCGCGATTTCAGCGCCGAAGCCGGCGGCCTGCACCGCCTCGTGCGCCACGAGCAGCCGGCCCGTGCGCGCGCACGAGGCCAGCACCGTCTCGCGATCCCACGGCCACAGCGTGCGCAGGTCGAGCAGGTCGGCCGCGATGCCGTCGAGCGCGAGCGCCTCGCAAGCGGCAGCGCAGGCCTGCAACTGCCTGCCCCAGCTCACCAGCGTGAGTGCGTCGCCGCTGCGCAGACGCGCGGCCTGCCCGAGCGTGGCGGCCTGCGTGATGTCGACCGTGCCGCGCACGCCCCACAGCGCCTTGTGCTCGATGTAGACCACCGGATCCCCGCAGACCAGCGCCGCGCGCAGCAGGCTGTAGTTGTCCTGCGGCGTCGCCGGGCTCACCACCACCACGCCGGGCAGGTGCGCGAACCAGGCTTCGAGCGACTGCGAGTGCTGCGCCGCCGACGCGTCCCAGATGCCGCCCGGCATGCGCGTGACCAGCGGCACACGGCCCTGGCCGCCGAACATGAAGCGGTTCTTGGCGGCCTGGTTGACCAGCTCGTCCATGCCGCAGAGCGCGAAGTCGACCACGCGCATCTCGACCACCGGCCGCAGGCCTGCGAGCGCCATCCCGACGCCCGCCCCCATGATCGCGGCCTCGCTGATCGGCGTGTCGATCACGCGGTGATCGCCGAAGCGTTCCTGCAGACCCTTGTACTGGCCGAAGATGCCGCCGCGGCCGACGTCCTCGCCGAGCACCACCACGTTGGAGTCGGCTTCCATCTCGTGCCGCACCGCGAGTGCGGCGGCTTCGGCATAGCTCAGTTCCATCAGATCCATTGGCCGGCTCCCGTGGTCTGCACATCGGTGAAGGCGGCGCCGGCGTCCGGCCAGGGTGCGGCGTCGGCGGCCGCGAGTGCCGCAACCACTTCGGCATGCGCTGCGGCATCGATCGCATCGAGCGCGGCTGCGGTCACGCCGGCCTGCAGGCATTGCCGGCGAGCGTTCGCGATCGGGTCGGTCTCGAGTGCCGCCGCGAGCTCGGCCGGATCGCGGTACGCAGCCGGGTCGACCGACACGTGGCCCTTCACGCGGTAGGTGAGCGCGTGCAACAGGCGCGGCCCTACGCCGCTGCGCACCTCGGCGACGAGCCGCTCCGCCGCCGCATGCACCGCGAACACGTCGTTGCCATCGACCTGCGTGGCCGCGATGTCCAGCGCTTCGGCGCGGGCCGAGGCGCCGTCGCCCGCCGTCATCGGGCCGCTCGCCGTCGTCGCGCTCCATCGGTTGTCCTCGCAGACGAAGAGCACCGGCAATTGGTACACGCGCGCCCAGTTCAGCGCTTCGAGAAACGGTCCGCGATTGATGGCGCCGTCGCCGAAGAAGCACACCGTGATGGCATCCCGGTTCTGCAGCTTCTGGGCATGCGCCGCGCCCACCGCGATCGGCAAGCCTGCGGCCACCACGCCATTGGCACCGAGCATGCCGACCGAGAAATCGGCGATGTGCATCGAGCCGCCCTTGCCGCCGTTGAAGCCGGTCGCCTTTCCGAACAGCTCGGCCATCATGCGTGTCAGGTCGGCGCCCTTGGCCAGCGTGTGGCCGTGGCCGCGATGCGTGGAGGTGAGGTAGTCGGCCGGCTT
>SEGN01000691.1 GCA_004211245.1 Variovorax sp. | reverse complement strand
CGTCGGTCATTGGAAGCTCGCAAGCGAAAAGAACGGCCCGCACCTTGCCCAACTCCTCCGCGTGCTCCTGCATGAAGGTCCGAAGCCGAGTTTCAGAGTCAAGCAACTCCAGACATTGCGGATGTCGCAAAGCATGGCCTTCAAGGTGGTGGTGCGTGAGCCGCTCCCCTGGCAGGTAGCCCGATCCGATGGGGTACAGCAAGGCTTGCTGAATGCCCGAGCGACGAGCAACCTCCAACAGATGCTGCGCCAGCGCGGGCGCGCCCAATCGGTGCCAGAAACGCGTGGCCTTGGCGCGGCTGTTGGCGGGAAAGTACAGACGCAAAACGGTCAGGTCGTACGTAGGAGTGGAGGCCTGAGTCGTCATTACTTCGTCTCCTGCAAAACGACGTCCTGCTTCTCCTGCTTCTGCTTGCGCCGGAACTGAGCGATGTCCGCCTGCCGAGGGTTTTTGGGCAAGGATTGGCGATGCTTGCCGGGGCGGACGCGCTGCGCGTGGCAGATGAACGCCCGTAGCTGCATTTCGGTGTCGATCAGCTCCAGGCACTGCGGATGCAGCATGTGGGAGCCGTCGATCTGGTGATGTGTCACGCGCTCTCGTTTGAGGTGGTCCGATGTGACGTGGTAGAGCAGCGCCGACTGCAGGTGCGCGCGCTTTGCCGAGACCAACAGTTGCTGCGCAAACCCTGGAACGCTCAGGTGATACCAGATACGGGTTGGGTTCGCATGGCTGCCGGCTGGGAAATACAGCTGCAGTGCCATCACCGTCGACGGATAGTTTTCAGCGCGACTCATGAGCGGTCATCTCTGGTTGCGGAGACGTGCTGGGTCTGCTGCTTTTTACGGAATTGCGGGACATCGGCGATACGCAGTTCCTCTGGGGGACCGCCATGGTGTTTGATGTGGCCGACGCGCTGCGAGTGGTAGATGCCGGTGTGGCCGGAGCAGAGGTAGCTGGTGATGCAGCCGATGGCTGCGAGCGGTCCGATCTGCGGCCCAAACAGTTCGATTGCCATGACGATGGTGGCCAGTGGCGTGTTGGCCGCGCC
>SEGN01000690.1 GCA_004211245.1 Variovorax sp. | reverse complement strand
AGCCGTCCCGGGCGGCCCCATGTTCACGAACTTGATGGTGCGCGACGGCCACGCCTGTTGTGCGGACGCAGCCTGCCACGGTTGAAGGGTTGCAACCGCGCATGCGGCGGCGGCGCGGGCGATGATCGCGCGGCGTTGGATGGGCATGGGAATTCCTTTACGGTTTGGCAGGCACGACAGGGAGCAGCAAATACGATGGATGTGCGCCGCCGGTGTGGATCGTGATCTCTCCGCTGAAGCGCTCCGGGGTCCGGTCCTCGGGGTGATCGTGCAGGAGAACGGAGGATCCGCGCATCGGCTTCCCGTAGATTTCGGGCCACGGTCCCGGGAGGTCGTGTTGGAAGTCGGTGCTGCCAACCGTCAACGCCAGTCGCCAGCCCTGGGGGAACACGAACGACATCGGCCAGATCTCGACCTGCAATTCGTAGATCACCCCGGGCTCCAGAAACTGGAGTTCGTCGTGTGCGAGCACGGGCTGCCACGGTTGCGACTTGACGGGATCGAGTTTGCGGTGGGAGGCACGTAACCAGCCTTGCGCCAGCGGCGCGTTCAACTCTGAAGCCGCGACGATGAGATGCTCCTTGCCGGCCGTGTCGTACGCACGCACTGTCAAGAAGAGGTCGGCATCCTTGGCGGTCGTCGAGACGTGAAGGGTTGCCGCAATCGGGCCCGTCACTTCCGTCTCTTGCTCAAAGGGAGCGGTGCTGAAACTCGCTTCGTCGAAGAAGCGTTTTTGGAGGGCGACGCCGTAGTCTGTGTAGAACTCGGTCCAATGCTCACGACCGTGGAACTCCATCCACTTCTGCTTGGACCCTGCCCCCAGCCAGCCCTGGACGTTGCCGCGCAGGTGGACACCGTGGCCACCCCAGTTCCCACAGGAAAGCACCGGCACCTCGATCGCCGCCAGATCCGGAGTGCGTTCCTTGTAGTAGCTGTCGTCCATCAGTTCCGCAGAGAGCAACTTGCCCGGGATATCCCTTCGGTTGGCGCGCAACTGTTCGTCGCTCAGGTCGTCAGGCCCAGCGATCGAGACCCCCGTGTTTGGATTGACGCGAGCGCGCGAGCCCAGGCCGTTCTGGACGTTCGCTATCTGGTTCGGATACCAGTTCATCAGGAAAGTGTTGAGTATTCCTCCATGCCGGCATGCGTCGCGGTAGATGTCGGTGTAACCCTCGAACGGACAGATGGCCGCCAAATGCTTGGGGCGCTTGGCGGCCACTTGCCATTGCGTGGTGGCGTAGTACGAGACGCCCGCCAGGCCGATCTTCCCGTTGCTCCAGGGTTGCGTACCAGCCCATTCGATGCACTCGCCGAAGTCATCGATCTCGCGGGACGACCAGCAGTCGATGTACCCAGGCGACCGCCCGGCACCACGCGAATCGACGCGGATGCAGACATAGCCGAACGGCACCCACCGCTCGGGGTCGACCGTCTCCCAGTTGGCATAGCGACCCGTGCTTCCATGCAAGACCTCGGGAAAGTCGGATGTCAGGCCCTTCCACTGCATCGGAAAGCCTTCGCCGAAGTGCAAGCCCTTGGCGTACGGACCGCATGACATCAACACCGGGAACGGGCCTTCGCCATCGGGACGAAAGACGTCGGCGCGGAGGACCGATCCATCACTGGTGGCGATCTC
>SEGN01000223.1 GCA_004211245.1 Variovorax sp. | reverse complement strand
AAGGCCGGCCTGATCTGGCAATGGGGCGCGCTCGACTTCGCAGGCGGCACCGTGGTGCACATCAACGCGGCCGTCGCCGGCCTGGTCGGTGCCTACGTGATCGGCAAGCGCGTCGGCTACGGCAAGGAAGCCTTCACGCCGCACTCGCTGACGCTGACGATGGTCGGTGCCTCGCTGCTGTGGGTGGGCTGGTTCGGCTTCAACGCCGGCTCGGCGCTCGAAGCCGGCACCAGCGCCGTGCTCGCGTTCATGAACACCTTCTCGGCCACCGCAGCTGCCGTGCTCGCATGGTGCATCGGTGAAGCGCTGATGCGCGGCAAGGCGTCGATGCTCGGCGCCGCGTCGGGTGCCGTCGCCGGCCTCGTGGCCATCACCCCGGCCGCCGGCAACGTCGGTCTCATGGGCGCCATCGTGATCGGCTTCGTCGCCGGCTTCGCCTGCCTCTGGGGCGTCAACGGCCTCAAGAAGATGCTCGGTGCGGACGACTCGCTCGACGTGTTCGGCGTGCACGGTGTCGGCGGCATCGTCGGCGCGCTGCTCACCGGCGTGTTCAACACCCAGGCCCTGGGCGGCCCCGGCCTCGTGGGCGACTGGGTCACCGCAGGCGTCGTGTCCAACGGCATCGGCGCACAGGTGTGGATCCAGTTGAAGGGCGTGCTGCTGACCATTGTCTGGTCCGGTGTGGTCGCATTCATCGCGTTCAAGATCGCCGACCTGACCATCGGTCTGCGCGTGACGGAAGAAGAAGAGCGCGAAGGCCTCGACATCTCGGCGCACGGCGAGACGGCGTACAACAGGTAACCCCCCAGGCTTCGCGCACTGCGTGTCGCTTCGCCTTCCCCCCTGCTGGGGGCAACACCTGCGGACCGGCCGAGCCGGTTCCGCGGTGTTTCTGGAACAACAAAGCCACCTTCGGGTGGCTTTGTTCATGGTGGGGCCGCGTCCACAATCGGGGGCATGTGGCAAACACTTCCTGGCAGTCAATGTGAGCTTGGCGAGTCGCCGTTCTGGCATCCGGCCGAGCGGTCGCTCTATTGGATCGACATCCCGGGGCGGGCCGTGCTGCGCACGCGCGGCGAGATCGGCGGCGCCGTCGAGCGCTGGGCATTGCCCGAAGAGCCGGGGTGCATCGCACCCGCGCGGCGCGGCGGCCTGGTGATCGCCCTGCGCAGCGGCATCCATCGCGCGAAAGAATGGGGCGGTGCGTTGCAGATGCTGGCGCCGGCCGACTACGACACGGCCACGATGCGCTTCAACGACGGCAAGTGCGATTCGCTCGGCCGGTTCTGGGCCGGCACGCTGAACGAGGCGAAGGACGAGGCCAACGCCACGCTCTATTGCCTCGACGCGCGCGACGGGCGCACGCCCCTCGTGACCCGCATGGCGAACCGCGCGACCACGGCCAACGGCTTGGGCTTTTCGCCCGATGGCCGCACCGCGTACTGGGCCGACACGGCAGCGCACGCGGTGCGCGCATGGGACTGGGACGCGCCCAGCAACACGCTGTCGCGCGAGCGCGTATTCCGGCAGTTCGACACGAAGCCCGAAGGCTGGACGTCCGACAGCGGCGTGCCCTACCAGGGCCGGCCCGATGGCGCCACCATCGATGTGGGCGGCGACTACTGGGCCGCGATGTTCGAAGGCGCCCAGCTGCTGCGGCTCGACCCGGCAGGCGGAACGCGCGAGGCCGTCGCGTTGCCGGTGCAATGCCCGACCATGCCCTGCTTCGGCGGCGACGATTTGCGCACGCTGTTCGTCACCAGCGCACGCAAGGGGCGCCCGCCCGCGGAGATCCAGCGGCGGCCGGCCTCGGGCAGCGTGATCCATGCGCGCGTCGACACGCCCGGATCGCCCGTGAGCTTCTTCGACGACTAGCCGCTACGATCGCCCGCATGGATCCAGCCCTTCGCCAGATCGTCGAGCGCGTCCGCGCCGCTGCCGCCGACGCCACGCCCCTGCGCCCGCGAGGCGGCGGCACCAAGGACTTCTATGGCGACGCACGTGCAGGCGAGGTGCTCGAAACGACACCGCTGGCCGGCATCTCCAGCTACGAGCCGAGCGAACTGGTGGTGACGGTGCGCGCCGGCACGCCGCTGGCCGAACTCGAGGCGCTGCTCGCCACCGAGGGCCAGTGCCTCGCGTTCGAGCCGCCCCGCTTCGCATCGGGCGGCACGGTCGGCGGCATGGTCGCCGCGGGCCTGAGCGGCCCCGCGCGCGCCAGCGCCGGCGCGGTGCGCGACCACCTGCTCGGTGCCGAGCTGCTCAACGGAAAAGCCGAGCTGTTGCGCTTCGGCGGCACCGTGATGAAGAACGTCGCCGGCTACGACGTGTCGCGCGTGCTGGCCGGCGCGCTCGGCACGCTGGGGCTCCTCACCGAGGTCAGCCTCAAGGTGCTGCCCGTGGCGCCGGCCGAAGCCACGCTCGCATTCGCCTGCAACCAGGCCGATGCGCTGCGGTTGCTCAATGCCTGGGGCGGCCAGCCCCTGCCGCTGAATGCCAGCGTGTGGCGCGAGGGCGATGACGGCGCCGGTGTGCTGTTGCTGCGCCTGCGCGGCGCAGTGGCGGCGGTCGAGGCGGCCTGCGCCCATCTGGGCGGAGAGCGTCGCAGCGCGGCCGCGGCCGCAGCCGGGTGGCAGGCGCTGCGCGACCAGCAGGACCCGTGGTTCCACGCCGGTGCGCACGATCTGTGGCGCGTGTCGGTGCCGCAGACCGCGCCGGTGCTCGCGCTGCCCGGTGTCGCGCCGGCGCTGGTGGAGTGGCACGGCGCCCAGCGCTGGTACCGCGCCACGGCGGCGCAGGGCTCGGCCGTGCGCGCGGCTGCGCGCGCGCATGGAGGCCATGCCACGCTGTTCAGGGCCGCGGCCCCTGCCGGCCGCGAACCCGTGTTCGAGCCGCTGTCGCCGGTGCTCGATCGCATCCACCGCGGCCTGCGGCGCGAGTTCGACCCGCACGGCGTGTTCGGCCACGCGCTGGCGGGGCAAACGAGCGCCTGAGTCCACCATGCGACGCCTGCGCTTCCTCACCGGCCGGCATCGCACGCCGTCGATCAACCGTCTGCTCGGGCTGTTGCTGGCGTTCATCGCGGGCGCCGTGAACGCCGGCGGCTTTCTTGCGGTGCACCTGTACACCTCGCACATGACCGGCTTCGTCTCGATGCTGGCCGACAACCTGCTGCTGGGCAACATGACCCTGGTGCTCGGCGCCGTCGGCGCGCTGCTCGCCTTTGTCGCCGGCGCCGCCTTCACCGCCGTGGTGGTGAACTGGGCGCGCCAGCACCACTTGCGAAGCGGCTTCGCGCTGCCGCTGCTGGTGGAAGCGATGCTGCTCCTGCTGTTCGGCCTCGTCGGCGCCACCACGCTCAGCCGCGCGACGCCGTTCGCGGTGCCGTTCACCGTGCTGCTGCTGGCCTTCCTCATGGGCCTGCAGAACGCGCTGGTCAGCAAGGTGTCGTCGGCCCAGATCCGCACCACCCACATGACCGGCGTCATCACCGACCTGGGCATCGAACTCGGCAAGGCGTTGTACTGGAACCGCACCGGCACCCCGGCAGCGGCGCAGGTGCGCGCGAACCGTGCCAAGCTGCGGCTTTTCGGGTTGCTGTTGGGCATGTTCCTGATCGGCGGGCTGATCGGGGCCGCGGGCTTCAAGTACGTCGGCTTCGTGTGGGTGGTTCCGCTGGCGGCGCTGCTCTTCGCCGTCTCGTTGCCGCCGCTGATGCAGGACCTGCGCCACTCCCTCTACCTGCGCGCCCTGTGGCCTCGCGCCGGCCACCGCTGAACACGCCCATGCAAACCGAACTCGCCCCCGAATTCCGCGACACCGCCGATGGCCGCGAGGCCGAAGCCATCCTGCGCAAATGCGTGCACTGCGGCTTCTGCACCGCGACGTGCCCGACCTACCAATTGCTGGGTGACGAACTCGACGGCCCGCGCGGTCGCATCTATCTCATCAAGCAGGTGCTCGAAGGCAAGGCGCCCACGCGCAGCACGCAGTTGCACCTGGACCGCTGCCTGACCTGCCGCAACTGCGAAAGCACCTGCCCGAGCGGGGTGCAGTACGGCCACCTGGTCGACATCGGCCGCAAGATCGTCGATGCGAAAGTGCCGCGCCCGGCCGTGGAGTCGGCCACCCGCTGGCTGCTCAAGGAAGCCTTGCCGTCGCCGCTGTTCGGCCCGGCGATGAAGCTCGGGCAATCGGTGCGCGGCCTGCTGCCGGCCGCACTCCAGGCCAAGGTGCCCGCCCGGCAGGCGGCCGGCGGCTGGCCCACGCGGACGCATGCACGCAAGGTGCTGATGCTGGCGGGCTGCGTGCAGCCGTCCATGATGCCGAACATCAACAGCGCGACCGCGCGCGTGCTCGACGCCGCCGACATCCAGACGGTGATCGCGCAAGAGGCCGGCTGTTGCGGCGCCGTCAAGTTTCACCTGAACGACCAGGAGGGCGGCAAGGCACAGATGCGCGCGAACATCGACGCCTGGTGGCCGCAGGTCGAGCGGAACGAGGTCGAGGCCATCGTCATGAACGCCTCGGGTTGCGGTGTCACGGTGCGCGAGTACGGCCACATCCTGCGCGACGACGCCGCCTACGCGCTCAAGGCCAGGCGCATCAGCGAACTCACGCGCGACCTGAGCGAATTGCTGCCCGATCTGGTGCCGCTGCTCAGAGCGCGCGTGAAAGCGCCGGCCGGCGTGATCGCCTACCACCCACCCTGCACCCTGCAGCACGGCCAGAAGCTGCGCGGCGGCGTTGAGGTCAACCTGCGCGCGCTCGGCTTCGACGTGCAGGTCGCCCGAAGCGAATCGCACCTGTGCTGCGGCTCGGCCGGCACCTATTCCGTGCTGCAGCCCGAGTTGGCGTATCCGCTGCGCGACCGCAAGCTCGGGCACCTCAACCAGCTGCAGCCCACGGCCATCGTTTCGGCCAACATCGGCTGCATCACGCACCTGCAAAGCGGCAGCGCGGTGCCGGTGCGGCATTGGGTCGAACTGCTGGACGCCGCGCTCCCCGACGCGGCCTGATCGCACAGACGTCGGCGCCCTGCGCCGACCCGGGCGCGAGGGCGGCGGCCGCAGACTGCCGGCTTTCAGTCTCAAGGAGAGTTCGCCATGCAACCCCATCGTCGTTTCCCGACCCTTCCGTTCGGC